>CAYVDU010000048.1:0-8607 GCA_964450765.1 uncultured bacterium
AATTGTCGGTTTGGATTTAGATCTTTTGGTTCCTGTGCGAGGTACGCTGAAATACGAATTAAAAAATGGGAAATTTCATCTGACGGAGCTTGCGAATGCCTATAGTGAAAATCAGCGATCGGAGTTTTTTTTGGTGTATGGAGAAGACTGCCCAACTGTTGATTTGGATTGGAATGTGAATATTTTGATCAAAATGAAACAGTTTGTTCTTTTTAAATTTACAGAAGCTTTTTTGATTTCTGTCACTGGTAAATTGGGAGATCCTGAGTTTCATCTTCAAAGTAAAAAGCGGTTTTTTGGTTTCGATCTTTGAGGGAGAGGAGGGGAGGGGGAGCGAAGGGTCGAGCTGTGATGGATAAACCGTGAAGAGGGTAACGCAGAATAAGAGAGAATCGCAGAAGCGCAGAAAAGAAGAAAAAGAAATCGCGAAACGCGAAAAAGAAAGAAGAGAAGAAAGAAAAGTTTTTTGCTGCGAAGGGGGAGGGTCGAGTTGTGATGCATAAACCGTGAAGAGGGTAACGCAGAATGAGAGAGAATCACAGAAGCGCAGAAAAGAAGAAAAAGAAATCGCGAAACGCGAAAAAGAAATGAATTTTAAAAATGACCAATACCATTTATAAAAACAACATTAAATTTCAGCTACGTGAAATCTGCCAAAAACAGAATAACGTTACCGGGTTCGGCAGCTAGAAACTTTTTTCTTCGCGTTTCGCGATTTCTTTTTTTCTCTCTGCGGCCTCTGCGTTTCTCTCTTATTCTGCGTTACCCTCTTCACGGCGCATACACCACAACTCGACCCTTCTCTTTGTGTCAAAGGATGTTTGTTATGTTAGATCTTCTCTTCCCTCCTCTTTGTGTGATTTGCAAAGAGAGATTTGAGAAAAAACCGTTTTGTCCTTTGTGTTGGGATCTTTGTTCGTTGATTGATCCCGTAGGTAGATGTCCTCATTGTTTTGAAGAAAGCCAGGAATTATGTTCGCGTTGCCGAAAAAAGCCTTGGCTCGTATTTACAAAGGCGTTTGTTTTTGAAGCTGTTTCTCCTGCGTTTTATTTACTTCAGCATCATGAAGATCTGATGGCTTCTTTTATGATTTGCCAATGGGCTCGCTTAAATTGGCCGGTTCCGGATCTCGTGATTGCTATGCCTTTTATGGAAATGGTAGCGATCCATTTTTCAGAAAAAATACAGCGTCCTTGTCTATTTTTTGAAAACCAATCTTTAGAAGATATGGAAAAAATAGAAGAAGATCTGATTCTCCTCATTTTAGATCGAGGCGGTTTGCTTGAGTCTCAAAAAAAAGTGGTCCAATTGCTTTGTGCCACTTTCCCAAAAAGAGGATATCTATTAAGTTTGTTCTCTCATGATACTTTTGATTTTTAGTTTAGTTGTTATTGGCGTGCTACTCTATCTGGGAAGCCATATTGTCCCTGAACAGGAGGTGTGGATTATTCAAAGATTGGGCAGGTTCTCGCGAAAACTAGAGCCCGGGCCGAATTGGATTGTCCCTTTTATGGACGTCATTGCCTATCGCCATTGTCTGAAAGAAGAAGCCATCTTTGTCCCGGAGCAGACTGCGATCACGCAAGATAATGTGACTGTAGTTCTTGATGGGATTGTCTATATTAAAATTATAGATCCTATTGCAGCTTCTTATGGCGTCAAAGAACCGATTCCTTCTGTAATTCAGTTGGTTCAAACCACAATGCGTTCAGAAATTGGGAAGCTTCCTTTAGATCAGACCTTTGAAGAAAGAGAGACTTTGAATGGGAAAATTGTGGAGGCCATTAATCTTGCTGCCGATTCATGGGGAATCCAGTGTTTGCGCTATGAGACGAAGGACATTAAGATGCCGGAAGAAATTCGTAAATCGATGGAATTGCAAATGACAGCAGAAAGACAAAAGAGAGCCCATGTATTGGAGTCTGAAGGTTTAAGACAATCTAAAATCAATGAATCAGAAGGACAAAAACAAGCGCAAATCAATATTGCTGAAGCCATGCAAATTGACCGAGTCCATCGGGCGAGGGGAGAATCTGAAGCCATTGAGATTCTTGCGGAGGCAACGGCGCGCGGTATTGAGAGAGTGGCTCAAGCCTTGTCACATACTGGTGGAGAAAAGGCGGCGTCGCTGCAAATTGCAGAAAAATATATGGATGCATTTCGAGAATTAGCTAAAGAGGGAAACACGATTGTACTTCCCTCTCATTTACACAACCCGGCAACAATGATTTCCGAAGCTATGGCCATTTATGATCATGTGAAACGGAAACCTGTTTCAGAATCCGTACATCACTAGAATCCTCCTCCGATGGAGAAAGAGGCTGCTGGTCCGGGAAAGGCCCCGTTTTGGATGGCGGCGACTGCAGGTTGGCTGATGTCTAGTTGAAAGAATGTGCGCCATGCACTATTTCGGCCGACTTCGTACCCAAGAACGACATTCGGAACGATTCCATGGAATTCTTGCTTCTTGGAGGTGGTCTTTGTTTGCCCGTCTTCTAAAACAAAGGTTTCTTTTGATAGATCTTCGAGCCCCGCCCACGCAAGACCTGCCCCTGCATAGAAACTATTCGATGTTGCTGAGGTTAGATAGTAAAGATAGTTGACTTTGAGCGCATTGTATGCGTAATTCCAAGATTTTCTGTTGTTTTCATCACGGACTTGCTTTCGATTAAAATCACTGGAAACATCAACAGCAGAATTTCCATATGCAGCGCGGTATCCCATCCCAAGCCCAGGCAGCATTTTTTCATTACTCTTAGGAACTTCTGATTCGTTGACTCCGATTTTTAGGTAGATGGTTCCTTTTCTTTGTTCGCTTGTATTCAGAACAACAGGAGTTGAGAGTGTTGCCAAGTCTGTGTCTTGAGCAAAACCGAAAATGGTGAGTGTTGTCAAAAATAATGTTGTTATTGTTTTTTTCATAAATACCTCCGAAAAATACGGTCAATTATGAAATCAGTGTTCTTATTTTATCTACTAAAATAGTTTTTTAATAATTGATGTGAAGACCTAGTTTTGAAAATAAAAAGCGAATGACAAGAAGAGGATGACGAAAAAGAGAAAGGAAAAGAGTTCGATAGTTCACGCTCGTGAGATATTTGTAGACAGGATCTTTGATTGTATAGGCGTCTTCAATCCATTCTTTAAAAGGAGGGGGAATGATGGATGGAAGTTGAGACAGAGGAAAAAAACAAATCTCTTTTGTTTCAGATGAAAGTGTTGCGATGCCTGAGAGAATCGTACATTCATAGAGTTTTGTGGGAGAGGTAAGACGATTTATGGGAAGATAAGTGCCAACTTCGCGCTTTATTTTGACAGTAAAGCCCGTTTCTTCAAAAATCTCTCGTAATATGGCATCTTCCGGCGATTCATTGTTTTCAATACCGCCCCCTGGCAAAACCCAAACGGGAACGTCTCGTCGTTTGATGAGAAGGATTTTTGTCCGGTCAGGGGAGAAAATAGCGCCGATGATGCTTCGGGTTGTGTTTTTTGTATTCATTTGTTTTGTGTGTTCAGGATGCTATAAAGACTTCTTGTATGTCCAGCAAGAATCCGTGGACGCTCAGTTTTTGGCCAGTTCTAAGATAGGGACTCCGGATCCAAGGCAGGAGCATCCCCCGATTGGACAGAGGCTGATTGTTGCTTGGGATTTCCCAAAAAGTCTTTTTTCTCGCCATTTAAGTTTGGTGACAACAGTGCGGTTTTGGGATAATACAGAAGAAGTTTTGCGAGTGCCCATGGAGAGAAAAAGAGATGTAACGGCTTTTTTTTTCTCAAACTGTGACAAAACCATCGATCGTCGTATTTTGACGTATCGTGTCGAGGTTTTTGCTCTTGATGGGACTTTAGTAAAAACGTGGGAGCATCATTTTTGGACAAGACTCATTGATGTTGGCTCCTGAGAGCATTTCTTCTGCCCATAGAATGAGTGATTCTGTCTCTTTCCAGCCAATACAGGCATCTGTGATTGAGACTCCATAATTCAAAGGTTTTTCTTTTTTAAGGGGCTGTTTTCCTTCAAAAAGATGGCTCTCCAACATGATTGCGACGAGGTTCATGTTTTTTGTGAGACGTTGTTGCACGGCTGATTGAAATGCAATGCGTTGCAGTGTGTGGTTTTTATGTGAATTTCCGTGCGAACAATCAATACAGATGATGGAAGGGATATGGTTGGCATTCATGGCGCAAATAGCTTGAGAGACGTGTGCTTCATCGTAATTGGGCGCTAGATGAGATCCTCTTAGAACAAGATGGGTCCATGGATTTCCTTGCGTGAGAAAGGTGTCCACAGATCCTTCTTCATTGATGCCGATGCGTTGATGAGAAAGACGCGCGCAGATAATAGAATGAATGGCTGTGTCGATGGATCCATGGAGATCGTTTTTAAATCCAACAGGAAAATTCAATTGAGAGGCAAGTAAACGATGCAACGGGGAGGATGTTGTTCTTGCGCCGACGATTCCCCAGGTAATCAGGTCTTCAAAATAAGGGACGGTAATGGGATCGAGTAATTCTGTTGCACAAGGAACTTGCATTTCAGTGAGTTTTAAGAGAATTTTTCGAGAAAGAGCAAGACCGTCTTCAATGCGGTGTGAATGATCGAGGTGAGGGTCATAAAGAATTCCTCTCCAACCTGTGGATGTGCGTGGTTTTTCTAAAAATACACGCATGATGGGGAAGATGGTTTTTAGCTGTTTTGAAAGAGCGTATAGTTTTTGTCCATATTCTAATGCAGCGTCAAGATTGTGAATGGAGCAAGGTCCAACTAATAGAGCGATCCTTTGCTCTTTTTTTGTAATGATGTTTTTTGCCGATGTTCTGGACTTAGAGATAAATGCGCAATCTTCTTGTGCGAGAGGAAAGTTGTTTTTTAATTCTTTAGGCGATAACAGAGGCATATTAAGAGCATCATATATTCTTTTGCTCTATACCGCAAATGATTCAACAATTGAACCTTTTTCGGTATATAACCCCCTGTCATTTTAATTGAAAATCGGTTCAAAAGAACCAGAAAATCGATTGAAATTTTTGCTGAAAATAGGTTCTTGGTTTTCTCTCTCGTTGACTCGCCTTATTTCATTTTTATTTATACCTGAGAGTTTACTTGAATGATTCCTTCTTCAGGTTGCCATCTTTCTTGGAAAGCCTCTGCTGTAACAGTAATTTCCCATCCGTGATATGGATCGCGCAACCTAACGGAAGAAAGATTCTCTGGAATATGATCCACAATAACGACATGATTACCTCCTTCTCCTCCAACATCAACAATTGCTGACCCATCCTGATTGAGAAACTTTCTTAGTGTATCTAAAGTATTCGGATGATTTACAACGGTTCTTAATTTTGCCTCTGAAAAATCTCTTTTTATATCTTCTTTACGACCTAAATTTCTCGTTTGTAATTCATATATATTAGGAGATTTCCCATGATCCATAATAAGCATGGCTGCAACAGCAGCTGTGCATCCTCTCATTCCCTGTTGTTGGATAATCGCTTTTCTGTGTTGAGTGTATGCAACATCAATACGAGTACTAGGGCTAATTGTTTTTTTTTCTAAGATCTTCTCTTTTCTTAGAATCTCATCATCTGTAAATAGATTGAATTTTGGATGCGCACTCGTAAGGCTATTTTCTGGATTAAAAGTTATTGTATCCATTATTGAAAGAGGGGGTGTTCCTCTTTCTTGCTCTCTTATAAGATAAGAGTGCGATGCTTGGTTTTTGCCTGATTCTGTTGTGTTTTTTTTCTCCGTTGTATCTGGGATATATTGAGAAGTGTTGCGGATAGTTTCTAATGCCACAATAGCCACAGATAAAACCAAAGCGGCGCCTACAATTATAAATGCATTCTCGATGATGAAGCTTTTTATTTGATTGTTAATGCTAATCATATTAATGCCTTTTTATTATTAACAATATAATATCAAAAAATATACAAAGTATCTATTAAATAATTTTTTATTATTAATTGGAGCTCGTTTTACCCTGCACATATACCCGTTCCAGTTGAACGTCCCCTATATTTTTCTTTTTGTACGCTGATCCTTAAGTTATTATTTACAGGAACTTGATCGAAACAAAGAACTTTCGACTGGAACGGGTATAGGTGCCTCAGTAAAGTTGCTGACTTGTTTTTTATATATAAAAATTTTTAAGTATAATAATTATTTAATATTTTAGTTTAAGTGTATTTTTGTTATTATTATTAATTTATGAGGTATTGGAATGTTAAGTAGCTGTAATCAAGTCCGTGGCTTTGTTTCTTCGAATGCTACTAAAATCGTAGGTGTTACTTTGGTGGTGTGTATTGCCGCTGTAGTAGCAAAAGCGATCTTTAATGCTTCTCAACATGTCCAAAGTGGTGCTCCTAAAGAAAAGGCTGTAGTGCAAGATCAAGTATCGCAATCAACGGATGTAGGAAATGGTCGAATCATAGAATTAAAGAAAATGATCGGTGAAAAGACACGGACACTCAGGGAAAAAACTCGATTAAAGATACAGGAGTTATCGGAAAGGATCTCTTTATTGACGTCCACAATTCAAAAGGCGGATCGTCGTTGTAAAGATCTGATGTGGCCTTTACACTGCGGTTTATATTATCGGAAGAGTGTCCAAGAAGGTATTGCGTTAGACAAGATGATTACAGATCTGAAAAGCAAACGATCCGCAGCAGAGAAAGAATTGCAAGAATGTCAATCTGATTTGGTAGATCTATTGGCAACTCCGTTATGGGATACAATCGATTCTTCACAATTGATTGAGATAGGGGCTCTTGTAAGAGATCGATCTGATTTTTTGACAGCTGCATTGCCATCAAAGCCTCCGGTTATTTCTAAAAGTCCTTTTGTATCCGATGTTATGGTTAATCACTTGATGCGCAATAAAAAAGATTTAGCGCTTGGGGTGAAATATGAAGAGGGAGATGCAATTACCAATATGGAAGCAGCTCTGCATACATTTGTTACTCCGGTGGCCGGTATTGTAATGACGGGTGATTATTCTTGGTTTGGAAAAGCCGGCGGAATGCAGGGAAATGCTTGTGCATTAGGACATGCTCGTCCTGTGATTTTAAGTGCATTGATTCAGCCTGATTTCGAATGTTCAGGTAGAGATGAAGTCATGATGGCTGTTTGTAAAGCAAGAGATGAAGAAGTTCTGGGTCAGGAGTTTGATACTGCTTCTATTCCGTCGAGGGAAGATAAGAAAGATCTTCAAAAAAGAGTGGCGTATGACCATCGGTTATTAAAACACATGGTTTATCATCTTTCTTCGCAGCATAAAATTTTAGCAAAACAAGCGATCCTTCCTGGAAATATTATGACGCAAGCTGATGCCGAAGCCTATTTGCAAGCACTTTTGAATGAATCAAGAGAACCTGATTTTGTGGGAAAATTTGTAAGGATTGGAGGGGAGCTAGTTTCGTTAGAAATCCTCTTTAATATGAGTAGGCATCAGGTTCTCAATGAATTTCGAGCGATTCATTCAAACACTCCTCAAGGATATGTGTATACGATCGATCCTCCTCAGATTTTTGTACAACAAATGGGAAATGCTAAAATTTTGAATCGTCTTCAGGCTTTAGCGATTCGTTCTTTAGCAAAAACTGAAAAAAATCTTTTCTCTCGTTTAAAAATGATTGCAATGAATGATTATGCAGATCCTTCAATGATTGGTTTGATGCAGAAGGCTGTTCCTGTAGGAGTGGTTGTGCAGAAGAAGTCTCTTCTTTTCCAAAATGGTTCTTATGTAGGGCCTAGGGGGCTTGCTCTTGTCATGCACAATAATAGTGACGGATTTGGACAGAATATTGAGTTTGAAGGAGCCTCTAGCTTAGATGGTGTGATTGGTTCGTATTCAAATGCGGCCCTTGTGTTAAAGCGCGATCGTCCTGATTTGCTTGCGAATGTTATGTAGGGGTTTCAATATTGCGCTGCACCATTTGAACTTGGCGGCGTAGCTGTTCATTGACTTGAATTTGATCTGCGACTTTTTTCCATGCATGTAATAATGTAGAGTGTGTTTTCCCTCCAAAAGAGGATGCAATTTTCATGAGAGAATCATCGATCATTTCTTTCGCTAGATACATTGCGACTTGCCTTGCCTGAGCAATTTCTTTATGTCTGGATTCCCCTTTGATCTCAGTAATGCGTACTTCAAAGACGGCGGCGACGCTTTTTAAAATTTCTTCAACGGAAATTTTTTTGTTGGAGACTTTTCCTTGAAACATTTCACTGAGGATTTTCTCTACAATATCTTCCGTCAAAGGCATGGACATCAGTCTGGAATGAGCGGAAAGCCGGTTGATAGCGCCTTCAATTTGTCTGACGTTATTATAGATGTGTTCTGCGATAAAAAATGCAATTTGGTTGGGAATATTAAAGCCTTTGCTTTCCGATTTGTGCTTGATGATGGCAACTCGTGTTTCTAAATCAGGTACGCTCATATGGGCAACAAGACCCCATTCCATTCGTGCGACCATACGCTCGGAGAGTTTGAGTTGAGAGGGAGGCTTATCGGAAGTGATCACGATTTGTTTATTTTGATTTAATAGGGCTTCAAATGTGTTGCAAAATTCTTCTTCAAAATTGAGTCTATTTTGTAAAAATT
>CAYVDU010000049.1:0-8585 GCA_964450765.1 uncultured bacterium
GACGCTTTGGGGATGCCAAATTGTGTAATTTTAATTTCAATAGACTATATCGAAGACAGTCCCAAATTATGAACCAATCCTAATCGTTTTTTGAATATCGTTGAAAGCACCCGGCACTTGCTTATTTTTTGAATCCAAGAGCTGCATGCGGATTGTATGCTTGCCCTCATTGAGTCCATAAATATAATAAGGTTGCCATGAAGTAAGCGTTCTTTTGATTTTACCATCAATCGTGACGAGGACTTTATAACCATCTGCACTCAATGTACAATTCGTTACATAAAAATCCAAAAGCACAGGCTGATCTTCTTTCAAAGAAATCTGACCGCTTGGTTCATTATAGGTTAAATAAGGCTTATTCAAATTCACTTCCGGCCCAATTTCCTTGCTACCTATATAAAAATAAGCCACTTGGTATGTATTTTCCCCTTTCAAACTCTCTCCATAAGAACGAGCCGGAAACATACGAATTGTGTGCATACCAGTTTTCAAAGAATAAGGAATCTCAAACTTATAACTAGTATCGTAGTACCATCCTTCTTCATTAAAGGGATCAATTGGCTGTTCTGTGATCGCAATATATGGATAATCATCAACAAATACATGAACCGTCTGACCTACTTTATTCACGGCAATCTCATCAGATCGATCAAACTGAGATCCCGCTCCCAAAGGATAGCCATCCAAACGAAATTGAACCCACACAGGATTTCTTGTCTTAACTTCTCCATTCTGAGGAGACACAATCGCTAAAGTTACTGTGTTTGACTCCGGAGTTCGATGAACCGGCAGAATCTGAATTTGCTCTTTAGACTCTTCTCCCAAATGATCCACTGGAGTTATCTTAGCCATCGCAAAAAAACTGACCGCAATCAAAGCAAACATGTCTTACTCCATCTCTTAAAATTTTTATGTACTCGATTTATTACTTTTTGTCACTTCCATAAAAAAAAAGGAAAGGGTATATACCAAATTATGAAGAAATTCTTATTCTTTCTTTGTACTTTCTGCAATTTCCTATTTGCCAGCGGAATTGAGGGCTTTTGGAAAACCGTTAATGAAGAGGGCGTCGCCCAAACCATCATTGCAATCTATGAATATGAAGGCCAATACTATGGACGCATCATTGCCATATTCAATGAAAATGGGACTCTAGAAGAAACAATCAAACATCCCATTCAAAGAGCTCCCGGGGTCGTCGGAAACCCTTATTACTGCGGCCTGGATATCATTTGGTATCTTCAACAATTAGGATCCAAATTCAAAGGAAAAATTCTCGATCCACAAAAAGGCGATGTCTATGCAGCCGAAGTATGGACTGATAAAGGAGATCTAGTGGTCCGAGGGAAGTTATTATTCTTCGGCAGAAGTCAAAAATGGTTTCCATTAACAGCCAAAGATCTACCTTCCAACTTTCAACTACCGGACCTAAATACTCTAGTTCCAGACATCCCAACTCCAAAATAAAAGATTCAATCTAAGAGGGTGCCTATAGAAAGGTGCGATACCCGTTCTACTTGAAAATCCTCTATGTTTTTCTTTTAGGGGCCTTTCAACTGGAACGGGTATATAGCGGATTCATGCAGGCTCTTGACTAGCAAAACAAATCCAATCTCTTAATTTAGAACTTAAAAAAAGAGAGAGCAACTTTTAATTTCATACCTACGCTAAAAGTAAACAATTAACACAAAATAAAAAAAGCAATACATCACTAAATACTTTACAATAGTTTAATAAAAAAATAGCAATAGACAAAATCAAATCAACAAAAGTAAAATACTCCTCAAAACCATCAAAAGATTTATGGAAATTGAAGATCGTATTTTTCAGGCTGATTGGAATGAAACCAATATCCACCTACAATTACCGGATTCAACAACCTCTACAAAGGTTAGTCAAATATTTTGGAATGTCATTTCGATTGCCATCCCTTTTATAGGAATCGCTCGATATTGCGGATATAAGATTGGCCAAATGGCAAATCGAATGACCCTCCCTGCAGCCCATTTCATTTCTAAAGCGCATCTAGAAAAAGCAAAAGAGAAATTCAATCATTTTTGGTTCGGACCTACTGTGGACGAAAACCGTCTTGTACGCGAACATTTTTATATAGAGCCACACACAGTCATTACCCCCGATGGAGCTGAGCTAAAAGCAACCCTCATTCGGCATAAAGAAGCCACTCAAACAACTCCAACAGTCATCTATTTTTGCGCTAATTTCCAACTGAGCATCGAAACACCACTTTGGCCTTTAGAAAAAGCAATTGAGACCCATTCGATCTATAATTTTGTCTTGTTTGATTATCGAGGCGTTGGAGAATCTACCGGGACATTTTCTTCAGCAAGAGATCTGATTGTGGACGGATCGTCCATCGTCGATTGGGTAGAACGATATGTGGGTACTCCATCGGATCAAATTCACTTCTACGGACTTTCTCTGGGAGGAGCCATCGCTTCTTTAACCCATGCATTAAATCCTAAAAAATGGATTGGAAGACATGTCAATGAAAGATCCTTTGCATCTTCCGATAAAATGATCAATGAACGATTCGGCGGCGGATTTGTAGCAAGATGTTTAAACCAAATTTTTAGACTGCAAGGATACAGCGCAAACCCAAGCGAAGCATTTAAACGATTACAAGGTCCAAAAATGGTGATTTATCACCCGCAAGATCCTGTCATTCCTGATCCGGCGAGCATGCAAAAAGAGGTCCAGCACCAAGATGCAATTTGCCTTGTGCCAAAACCTGAATTTGAAGAAGAAGCAATGAAACGACCTCACATAGCTCCATTAAGCTGGCATGAGGGGGCTCAAGAAGCCATGATCCAATTCCTGTTCAATCTTCCGTCAAAGGAAGAGCTTCTCGTTTAAATTTGAAGAACGAGAGCGCCTTGCAACTTACCTCTTTTCAAATCATCTAAAGCGGAGTTTGCCTCCTTCAATGGATACACAGTCACATGAGAATGGATTGGAGAAGAGCCAAGTCTACGAAAAAATGCCGAGCCGTCTTCTCTTGTTAAATTAGCAACAGACTCAATTCTTTTCTCTCCCCAAAGATCCTTATATGGAAACGAAGGAATGTCACTCATATGAATACCCCCGCAAATACAACGCCCTCCTTTTTTAATCGCCTTCAAAGATAAAGGAACCAAAGAACCAACGGGGGCAAAAAGAATTGCAGCGTCACACAACTCAGGAGGTAAAGAGCGAGAGTCCCCAGCCCAAGTCACTCCCAAACCTAACGCAAAATCCTGAGAATCAACATCCCCTTTCTTTGTAAATACAAAAACCCGTTTTTTTTCTTGTAAAGCTACTTGAGTAATCAGGTGCGCTGCAGCGCCAAACCCGTAAATGGCCAAGGATTCTTCCGGCGCTGCTTTTTGATAGCAACGATATCCAATCAATCCTGCACAAAGAAACGGTGCCGTTTCTGCTTTTAATAAAAAGAAAGGTAAAGGAATTGCAAAATCAGCTTTGCACGTCGTATATTCCGCAAATCCTCCGGATACATGAAATCCTGTATACTGTGCATGGTCGCATAAGTTCTCTTTGTTTTTCTCACAAAATGAACAAGAACCGCAACTTTGAGCAAGCCAAGGAACGCCAACACCATCTCCTTTTTGAAATCCTTGAACGTCTGGCCCTGCCTCTTCTACAACGCCAACAATCTCATGTCCCAAAATAATGGGGTACTTTGGAGCGATCAACTCGCCTTGCTGAATATGCAAATCAGTGCGGCATACTCCACAATATAGAACTTTAATAAGAAGTTCTTTTCGATCAACCTTCGGTTTTGGGATTTGAACCATCTCCAAAGGTTCTTTAGGACAATTCAATATTGCTGCGTACATATATATACCGTAGAAAGCTGAAATCCATTTGCAAAAAATATATTTTCAAAATAAACATATACTTAGAAATAACACAACAAAAGGCATGAACGTGAGCAAACACCCCGTCCGTTATTTTTTTGATCGAGCATTTCCATCCCTTTGGTCTCATCTATCCACAAATAACTGGCCATTTTCCGACGATGATTTTTTCCCGGATGAAGTGTCTCTAAAAGGCGTTCGTATCTATGAAGAAAATCAAAAACTACACGTTGAAGTGCCTCTAGCCGGCTTGAATGCTGACGAAATTGAAGTCAATCTCAATCAAGGTGTATTATGGATTCGCGGAGAATCAAAAAAAGAAGAAGAAAAAAATAAAAAATTTTACCGTTCCTCAAAAAGACAGTATTCCTATTCCATTGCGCTTCCTACTCAAATCGATGAGAAAGAGCAACCTGAAGCAACCTATGCCGATGGCATTTTAAAAGTTTCTTTGCGCCTTGCAAAACAAAGCGAAACAAAAAAAATCTCCGTTAAATCAGGAAAAACGCGTAAAGAATGAAAAAATATTTCCTCACTGGTTTGGTCACTCTCCTTCCTGTTGCAATCACAATTTGGGTTTTTACCTTTATTGTCCATTTGCTAACAAAGCCTTTCATGGGGATTATGATCGCTCTATTGAAGCTTCTTCCCCATTACGGTCCTCTGACAAGCGAGCAAGGCATTCGTACGATCAGCGAAATCCTCATTCTCTGCTTTCTTTTCTTTTTTACATTTTTTTTAGGACTGATCGCCCGACGTTTTTTCTTTCATGGCCTCATTAAATTTGGAGACAAAATCCTCGATCGAATTCCGCTTGTCAACAAAGTCTATAATACATCGAAAGAAATCATCCAATCTCTATTTGCCGATAAAGGACAAGCACTCAAACAAGTCGTCTTATTTCCTTTTCCCAATAAAGATAGTTACTGCATAGGACTCATTACAAGCCCGTCTCCTCAAACATGTTCCGATGCGACGAAAAACGATCTATTATCCGTCTTCATCCCAACCACGCCCAATCCAACAACAGGCTTTTTGGTGATGATTGCCAAGGAAGAACTCATCTATCTCGAAATGACAAGCGAAGATGCCATTAAATATGTCGTCTCATGCGCAGTCATACAACCCGGAAAATCATGAAAAAACACTTCATCACAGGCCTTGCCCTTCTTCTTCCTTTAGTACTTACCGTAATCATTATTTTGTTCTTATTCAATTTATTCACCAGGCCTCTCGTCCCTATCGTATCTATCCTCTTCCATCATTTAGAAAAAATCCTAGGACTTGACATCCCTTCATTTTTAAATCTCTTTATTTCCCAAATTTTTGCTCTCATTTTTTTATGTTTTTTTATTCTACTCTTAGGATTCATTGCCCAATGGTTCTTCATTCGACATCTCTTCAATTGGGGAAGCTTGATCCTTTCCAAAATACCGCTCATAAAAACCATCTACAAAACGAGCCGAGATATTTTTGCCGCCTTGTTTTCCTCTGATGAAAAAAAAGCATTCAAACACCCAGTCATTGTCCCATTTCCTTATGCCCCTTCTTATGCCTTGGGATTCCATGCAGGAGAAGTAGCGGAAGAAATCCAAAGAAAAATAAAAGAACCTCTGATGCCCGTATTTGTACCAACAGCGCCTCACCCCATTTCAGGGTTTTTGTTTTTCGTAAAACAAAAAGAAACCCACTCAATCCAAATGACCAACGAAGAATCTGTGAAATTTCTTGTGTCTTGTGGTATCCTCAACCCCAAAAAAATGTCTACCGAGCATACTAAAGATGACCAAACCTCCTGAATCTACCCGTGTTGTTTTTTTTCAAGTCAGAGATGTTCCATCTAAATTAAAGCGTATTTATGAAACAGCGGCTCTTCATTTTGAAAAAAAAGAACATTTTGTTTTTTTTGTCGAAGATGAGAAATCAGCTATCTTTGTCGATGAACTTTTATGGAAATCTCCGCCAACCAGCTTCCTCCCTCACACCATCACAGACTTTCCTTCCACCGAATGGCTCTCCATCACCAAAACAAAAACCAACGTCAATCAAGCTAAAATAGCATTTAATCTCTGCGCTACCCCTTTGCTCATCGAAGGTGATTTCCGCATCATCTATGAATTTGAAGACCACTCATCTCCCAATAAAAATAAATTTTCATCCCTCCGACTAGATGCCTATAAGAATGCCCGTTTTTCTATTGAAGCGAGGGTCTAAAATAATTTTAAACCCATTAAAACAAGACATTTACGCAAAAAATTGCCAAAATAGTCCAATCTTCCTATAATTCCCTCTTTTAAAAAGGCAAATTTATGACCCGAATGAGCAAACAAGGAGAAAGACGAGCGGTTTCTCACAGAAGAAGACGCAATCCATCTCCAAAAACAGGACCTAAAAGGGACAAACTTGAATTTGGCTACCTTATTCACTTGAATGGGTTAAATCCAGAATCGTCCTCAGGTCGTTTCATCCCAAAAGTGAGGTAGCATCCAATGACAAGACATACAAGTTACGGAAAATCAAATAAAGGCGCTCAAAAGCGAAATGTTCTCAAGCGTTTTGAACGCATTGATGTGCTACGCAAATTAGGCAAATGGGTTGATGGCAAAGACAAAAAAGTCACAGGCCTTCCAAAAACTCCCTCTGCCTAAACGACTTCGTATTCACATAGAAAATCGTCAAAAGGCGCTTCCTATCAAGAAGCGTCTTATCCAAAGAATTGTTCACCACCTCTCTGATTATCTCAAAATCGAAAGAGAGTATCTCTCTATTTATTTTGTCACCGAAAAAAAAATCTCAACTATACACGAACAATTTTTCCAAGACCCAACCTCCACTGACTGCATCTCTTTTCCCATGCAACCGCCCTATCTTGGAGAAATCTTTATTTGCCCATCAGTTGCTATTGCCTACGCCAAAACCCATCGAATCGATCCCTTTCAAGAAACCATTTTATATCTCATTCATGGAATTCTCCATCTTATCGGATATGATGACATAGACCCTAAAGATCGAAAAATCATGCGAAAAATGGAAAAAAAATGCATAAACTATTTATACAGTGAATTAACAGACTATCCTTAAAGCCAAGTCATGACCCTGGACTCTTTTCATCTTTTTATTGTAGACAGCCCTCTACTTCCTCTTTTTTTTCTTTTCGGCTTTTTTGTTCTCACTATGTCTTTAACTGCATTCATTCGCTTAGGGAAGTTCCGCGCTAAAGAAGCTTTGCAAAATTTCTTCCTACCAATTCCCCTTTGGAACACAACCTTAAAAACAGTTCTTACCAAGCAAGAATGGACTCATTACTACCTTATCGTCTCTTTGAGCAGACATATTTATCAACTTCTCTACACCCTTTTCTCTTTCTTGTTTTGCATTGCTCTTTTTACAACAAAAGAAGAAATCGGAATTACCCCAAAATCCTTTATTTTGGGGGCAAGCATTATTCTCATCGTCTTCATTTTTTTTGATATCCTAGCAAGGCTTTGCGCAAACATCTGGAGCCGCTCAAGCCTTCGTATTACAACCCCCATCGCGTTTTTCTATCTCATGCTCCTTTTTCCTATTACAGGGATTATCCTCAAGACAACAAAATGGCTGATTCAAAAAACAAGCAAAAAGGAAGAAAAACGTCCTACCGACAAAACAAAACTCAAGCAAATGATTCTAGAATCTGAATTTGGACACCATCTCGATATCAGCGACCAAAAACTCATCCATTCATTCATCAACTTCAAAGAACGAGTCGCTAAAGAGATCATGGTTCCAAGAGTTGATCTATTCAGCCTTAGTTCGGACACCACCATCCAAGAGGCCGCCGCTCTTTTTTCTCAAGAAGGCTATAGTCGAATCCCAATCTACAGAGACACTTTAGACCAAATTGTCGGAGTTGTCCTCTATAAAGACCTACTCAAATATTACATCTCTTCCAACCAAAATCTCAACGACCCCCTCGAAAAACTCGCAAAACCCGTTCTCTATGCACCCGAAAACAAAAAAGTACCTCAATTACTCCAAGAATTCCGCAGCCAACAAATCCACATGGCAATCATTGTTGACGAGTACGGAGGCACAGAAGGTATCGTCACCATCGAAGATATTTTAGAAGAACTAGTTGGAGAAATCGAGGACGAATACGATATTGATGAAGAACATCCATTTATAGAAATTCCTGGAAATGGATGGATCATCGATGCAAAAATGACACTCTTAGATATCGCCGAACAGCTCAATATCCACATTCCAACGCACCCGGAGTATGAAACTCTTGGAGGCTACATTTATCATTGCGCCGGAACCATCCCTACAAAAGGCTGGCGCCTCTCGCACGATGCTTTCGATCTTGAAATTGTCTCATCAAATGAAAGAGCTATTAAAAAAGTCAAAATCACACCCAGACATACTTTTGAACAAACACAAAAAAAGACAAATATATAAAACAAATTTAATACACAATTCAGCCACAAAAAATTGACTAGAACAACAAATCTTAGTTATCATCCTCACTTTTTCCACCTTCAGTAAAGAGAGTTCTAATGTCTACCCCCACCCAAAGCGTTGCAGGTCCCTACTCTTCCCCCGGATGCGGCCCTTATTCCTCCAACTCATTTCTGACCCATGCCCACCTACAGCAACAACATTCCGGTCCCTACTCCTCTCCTGGAGTCTACCCGCATTCCGCTGACTCATTCCCTTTTCACTCCTACACAC
>CAYVDU010000050.1:0-8512 GCA_964450765.1 uncultured bacterium
GTCTTTCTGTGATCACAAATTCTCATGTTTTTATTGAAAATGAAATAAGCAGTGTAGCGAACTCAAATGCGGCCTTAACGATAGAAAATCATACGATGCTGACTGGTACAGGTAGCGTCTTTTGTATCAGTGGCAATGTTTACCCTTCTACATTGCTGATTGAAGATTCTTCATGCAATTTAACTTCTGGTGAAATTCGTTGTACTGCGGGAGAAGTGGGGCTTGCGAATTTGACTATGGATCATGCAATGATCTCTCTTCAATCAGGGAATATTATTTCAGAGAGTATCACAAGTTTAGCGGGAGCTAATTTGCAAATCAATGATTCGACGATTGTATTACAAGATGGGTTGATGCGCAATACAGGAGATCCGACAAGCGTTTTTAATATGATCAATTCGACAGTTACGATTGGACCTAATGCGGAAATTCGCTCGATTCAAAATTTAGAGATTTCCCAAGGTCTGATTCGTAGCGGAGGAATCGTTCAATCCTTGGGAGGATCTATTCTCATTCAAGACGGGGCTCAGGTATTGAATAGTGGGATTTTTGGAAATGCAAGCAGAGATATTTCAGTTGTAAATAGTTCTCTTTTTTCATCAGGTACAGTACTTGCAGCAACCTATACACAAAATTCTAGCAGTGTTTTAGATATTTCTATCTCAACCAATCAAATCCATGGATTGGTTTCGGCAAACAATGTGTCTTTAGATGGACGTCTTTTGATTGGATTTAGCGAGCCGGATATTATCCTTGGAAATCCGATTGCTATTGTCATTAGTGAAACGGATTTTTCATCTCGGTTTTCTAGTCATCAATTTGTAGATACTCCGTCATTTTTATCTCCCTATTTATTTTATTCTCCAAACCAGGTTTTTGTGGAGTTTCAGTCATCGCCGGTTCTTTATAAAACGCTTGATTTTCAAGGTATTGCGGTGATTGAAAATACGATGCGTTTGGAAAGAGAAATGGCTTTTGTCCATACGCGCTTAAGACATCAGCAGTTTCCTTCTCTTCTTGCCGATATTTCGAAAGACGGCTCTCATATTGTTCACAATGATACAGTGACTGTTCGAGATTCTCATTCATTGCTTGCACAAGAAAGACCTCTTGAGCTTCTTGCTCAAAAGATCGAAGAAGAGCCTAAAAGGCCTTTTAACGTTTATTTAGGTCCTATTGGTTCTGTTGGATCGATGAACAAAAGAGAAGGACAGTTTGGAAATTCTTTTGGTTCTATTGGTGTGCTGGGAGGATTTGATTATGCGGCGATTCCAGAGAGTTTGCCTTTTGGATTCGGACTTGGGACTTTATTTTCTTATTCCTCTCAATACACTCATGTAGCGCAGCATGCCGGTAAAAGTAATGCTGATTTTGTGCACGGCAATCTATATGCTGTCGTTGTCCCTAAATCCGTGTCTAATTTATCAGTGAATGGAAGTTTAGGAGGCGGATATGAATGGGTGCAAATGCATCGGTTGGTAAAAACAGGATCTTCTTCAGTAACAGCTAAAGCAAAAACAAAAGGTCCGGAAATCGATGCCTTGATTGGACTTCAATATATCATCGCTGATGATGTGAGTGTTGCATCTCCTGGATTGCGATTGACTTTTCCTGTTTTTTATTTGCAGTATCTTCACACATCTTTGAATCGATTTAAAGAACAGGGCGCTGGGATTTTTGATCTCTCTGTGCAAAAGCAAAAATGGTCTGCTTTTTGGTCTTTTTTAGGAACAAAGGCAGGATATTGTTTTATGCCATCAAAACATGTTCGATTGCAGCCGGAAGTGAGTTTTGGTTGGCAAAGGCAGTGGAATTCTACAGATCAGGGGCTTGTCTTTTCTACTTTTGCAGCACCTTTTCCCCAAGTTTTTACGACAACAACGAAGGGGTTAAAGAGAAATAGTCTGATATTCGGCTTTGATTTGAGTTGCCGGTTGTACGAGCGAATTCTTATTGAATTTGATTATGATTTAATTGGGAATTCTCTTTTTCTAGATAATGCCTTTTATCTTCAGGGTGCGTACCAGTTCTAACAATTTTACGAGCCGCGTATTGCCCCCCGAGTACCTGAAAAGCAGGAGGGACTGGGGAGTGGAATGACATTTTTTTGCGTGTGAAAGGATGGATGAGAGTGAGAGAGTGTGCGTGAAGACATAACCTTTTTAAAGGATTTTCAGTAGATCCGTATCGTTTATCCCCAATCACAGGATGCCCGGCTCTTTGACAGTGTACGCGGATTTGATGTTTTTTTCCTGTCTCTAAGATCAATTTGAGATATGTATATTTATTCGAGCGGTGGATGACTTGGTAGTGAGTGATGGCCATTTTCCCGTCGATGGATTCTACAACTTGTAGATTGGGAAGCTCCATTAGCGGACACGCCCACGATCCAGAATCTTCTTTAAGTCGGCCTTCGACGATGGCGAAATATTCTCTTTCTAAATCATGCTTTTCGAAAAGAGCGTTGAGCTTTTCGGTGCATTCTTTGCCGCGGGCAAAGATAAGGACTCCCGATGTTTCTCGATCAATACGGTGCACTGCGAAGATCTGATCTGTTTCGTAATATTCTCTTAAAAGCCCTAGAGCATGGGTTTTAGAATGGCCGTCATCCAGGGGCGTGCTTAATAAACCTTCTGGTTTTTCGATGGCAATGAGATATCGATCTTCGTAGATGATTTTGACTCCGGGTACGCGAGGTTTGCGAAATGTTTCTTGGGAGTTTAAGATTTGACCTTGGCGGAGGATTATATTTTCTTTTTGAACAAGTTTTCCTTCGAGGGTGAAGCGGCCTGCTTTTAGCCAGTTTTGCAAAGTTCTCTTTGAGCTGTCCGGATAGAGAGCTTTGATGGCTTCAAGAATAGGAGTATCTTTAGGTGCGGTAAATTGCATGCATAAGGAGTATATAGAAAAAGCGTCTATAGAAGAAGAAAAATGATCTTTGGAAAATTGGTTAATGATTTTTATTAAAATTTTTCATTTGTTCCATGCTGGATGCGTGCGCTTTTTTGTAGGAGGATTTTTGTTTAGCAAGCGCTTGTAATTTTTTGGCTCTACGCGCTCTTCTCTCTTTTTGTTTGCGTACTTTTTCAAATATTTTTTGTTTGGCTGTTTTTTGTTCTAAATTCTGTGTCTCTTCTATTTTTTCGCAGAGCATTTTTCTGGCCAAGAAACGGTTCATTTCTCGAGAACGGTCTTGCTGGCATTTTACTTCAAGCTGACTTGGTGTGTGTTTGAGGTAGACGCAAGAAGATGTCTTGTTTATTTTTTGACCTCCTTTGCCGGATCCTAAGATGAATTTTTCAACAAGATCTTCTTCGTAGATTTTGAGCTTTTGCATGCGTTCTGCAAGGAGGTCTAAAGATTTTTTAGAAGGGGCCATGGTTGTTTTATAATCCTTGTCCTTTAAATGATTCAAGCTCGCATTCGATTTTATAAGAAATTATTTTAGAAACAGCAGTGCTTTCTAGAAAAAAACTCCTTTGACTTCTATTCGAGGGGTTTTGTATACTGAAAGCCATTAAGGGAATGAGTCCCTTGTATTTATGATGTTTAGTCCCGAATCCTTTCTTGGTCCTAGTTTAGAAGAATTCCTGAAAAATTTGGTCCGTAGATCGTCTGTAGGGTATTTTATTTTTTTTGGAGAAATCAATGAGTCAACAGAATCAAAAGTTATATGTAGGTAACCTTAATTTCGATGCAAACGAAGAGCAAGTACGCGATTTGTTTGGTGGTTACGGTGCAGTTGAAGATGTAAAGATTGTAATGGATCGTTTTTCAGGTAGATCTAGAGGTTTTGCGTTTGTAAGAATGGACTCTGCTGATTCAGCAGGTCGAGCAAAAGAAGCTTTAAACGGACAAGCGTTTCAAGGTAAAGCTCTTGTAATTGATTGGGCTCGTGCAGAGCAGAAAGATCGTCCAGCTGGCGGCGGTGGAGAGCGTTTTGGTGGTCCTCGCGCAGATCGTCCGGCCGGAGAATTCCGTCCACGCAGAGAATGGGGCGGTGGAGAGCGTTCAGAGCGTTCTGATCGTGGTCCTCGTAGAGACTTCCGTGGTTCTTCAGACCGATCTCACAACAGAGATCGCGACGATTTCTACAATCGCTAATTGATTGACTTAATCGACCTCACTTTCAAGAGTGAGGTTGTTTCTTTCTTTATTCAAAATCACTTCCATTCAATAACAGATGCGGTCATTCGAGAGACCGAGACCAATTTTTTTTCTTCGTTGTGAATTTTAATTTCCCAAACGTGCGTTGTTCTTCCGATATGCAAGGGTTGCGTTTTGGCAGTCAATATTCCTGCATGAACAGGCCGGATGTGATTGACATTGATGTCTAGGCCAACGCAAGCTTTTGTTGTTCTGTCAATACAAAGGTTTGCAGCAATGCTCGCGATGGTTTCGGCAAGTACGCAAGAAGCTCCTCCATGCATGATTCCCATCGGTTGTAATAATTTCGATGAGATAGGCATGACTGCAATGAGATAGTCGTCTCCGATTTCTGTAAAAATAATGCCAAGAAGATCTGTTAAAGTGTCTTTATTGGCTTGATTGATTGCGTCAAGGTGGACTTCTTGAGTCCAGATTCTTTTTGTCATCCATTTGATTATATAAAGAATGTGATTTTTTTCTCCATTGAAGGATTCTTAAAAGAAGCAGTGTCAGTGTTATGAGAATTGTGGCGATCCCAATCAGAATCATTGCGTCGTTGATGGCTTGGATGAGCGCCTGAATTTGGATGTTGTGAATGATGGTTTCTTTAGCAAGGAGTTTGCTTGCTTGTCCTTTGTCGGATACGGTGCTGTAATAGTGATAAAATAGTTTTCTGCTTGTTTCTGCAAATGCAGGAATTTGAGTATTTGTCTGTTCTCCAAAGCGAGCTACGTGAAAGATTTGCCGTTTGATGATAATGAGATTGACAATCGTGCCTCCGTAAGTACCTCCTACTTGACGGAAGAAAGTAAGGATAATGGCCGCTTTATTGGATAATTCTTTGGGCACATTTTGCAGAGCTTGAATGGTAATGGGTCCTAAAGTGAGACCAAGGGCGATGCCTCGTAAAACTAAGATCCATGTAATTTGCTGAGGACCTGTTTGCCAATCGAGTCTGTTATTGAGAAAATAGCTGGCAGTCAGAATGGAAAGTCCAATAAAACTTAAGAGGGGAACCGGAATTTTTTTGATGAGCAGATTGGATAAGATGGTGACTGCTGTTAATAAGATTCCGTAGATGGCGCCGATCTTAGCGCTCACAAATCTTTCATAAAATAAAGCGTTGATCATATAGAACATTGTTGTCGAAACACTGACAAACAAAGACATCCCAAGAAGAAACATTGTGACGCAAGCGAGCGCATATACTGGATTTTGAAATAGGATCAGAGGCATGAAGGGATTTTTACTTCGACGCTCAATGCAGATGGTTGCAATGAGGGAGATACCTGCGAAAACAAAACAAGAAATAATAAAAGGAGATCTCCATCCTTCACTGGTTGATTTTAGCGGTCCGTAAGTAAGTCCAATGAGTAATAAACAGATGAATAAAACAAAACAGATGTATCCAAAAGAGTCGAATTTATCAGAGGTTGCTCGAGGGGTATCTTCTTGAATGAAAGAGGTGATTAAAAAACAGATAGATCCAACAATCGAGATAAAGACAAAAGTAAGACGCCAAGATAAAAATTGTGTAAAGTATCCGGCAAGAGGAAGGCCAATGGCAAAACCAGCTCCAAAACAAGAGCTCACGTAGAGTAGCATCGCAATCGAGAGTTTGGAGGGAGCTACGTTTTGTACGATGATAGCAAGTCCAATAGGAAAGATGAACCCTGCGCCCAACCCTTCTAAAAGTCTTGCGGATCCTATCATCAGAAAATTCACGGACATGGAAGCCATTAAACTGGAAATGGTGAAAATAACAAGACCTGTTGCATAGATTGTTTTATATCCAAAACGATCTGCAAACCAGTTTCCGGCCGGAACTGACATATTGATTCCTAAGAGATAAAAAGTAGTCAGCCAAACTGTGAGTGGATTACTTAACGCGAGTTCTCCGGCAATGTTGTTGTCTGCAATCATTGTAGATACGGCAGATAAAACAGTGAGAAATGTGGCAATGAGAACGCTGGCAATGACGCAAGCATGGTAAAAAGGGCTGTCTCGAGAAATAAGATTAGGGTTTTTCCAAGAAATCATCGAATTTGGATATCCACTTCTACGGACATTCCTGGATAAAGATACAGATGCTGCTCGGCTGTTGTTTTATTTAAAAGAATTTTGACGGGAACTCTTTGCACGACTTTTGTAAAGTTACCTGTTGCGTTGTCGGGGGGAATCAATGAGAATTTGGAGGCAGCGGATGCTCTGACGATGTAAACCGTTCCGTGAAAGATCATGTCAGGATATGCATCTACATGAATTTTGACAGGATCTCCAGGGGATACTTGTTCTAGTTTTGTTTCCTCAAAATTAGCAGTGACCCAAATGTTTTTGGTGTCTGTGAGAGAAAAAAGAGGCTGGCCGAATTGCACTGCATCTCCTGCAACAACCCATCGTTTTGCAATCGCTCCATCTCGAGGCGCATAAACTTTCGTGTGGCGTAAATATTCTTCAATGACTCCTAATTTAGCAATGCCATTGGTCAGATTTGCTTGAGAGACTTTGTATTCTGATTCAGCAAACAGAAAATCTTTTTCGATTTTATCGAAATCGATATAGGAAATGATCTTATTGACAAATTCTTGTTTGGCGACATAGTAGATATCGCGCAATTTTTCCATTTGGATTTTTTGCGATTCAACGCGTTCTATCAGAAGAGCCACAAAACTTTCCGCTTCGAGTTTTTGAGCGTTGTAAATGCTCTCATCGAGCTGGCAAAGAAGATCTCCCTCTCGAACGAGATCGCCTTCATCAACAAGAAGGGTGATGAGTCGAGCGTTAATATCTGCGCTGATTGTGATTTGATAGCCGTCAAGATAGGCGTCGTTTGTCCATACGAAGTGAGAGTGGCGGTAAAACCAAAACCCTCCGAGAAGTAAAAGAAGAACAGCCCCTATTCCAAGAGAATAATACAGTCCTGTACGTGAATGTTTTGGAGGTGTCAAAGACTCGTTTCCCATGATTTTCCGATGATTGAATGAGCGATATAGAAGCTATATCGCTATCTGTTATGGTAGGGTTTTAGCAGCCTGAAAATCCCATGGCAGTTAGGTACAAACCAATCAACAACCAAATCCAGCTAAGGAAGATAAATCCTTTTTTTGCGAGTAGCTTTTTTGCGAGTTTGATGATGTGCTGCGGAAAGAAAAGGCGCAAAATCGCTTGTATAATGCAGAACCAACCAATGAGAGTAATGATGAGTGGCCACTGTAAGACCCAAACGTTATGAGGGACTAAGATAAAAAGTCCAAAAATAAGGCTTAAGCTTCCTGCTGAAAAAATCATGGAAGGGCTTTCTAAACATTCGGTGACTATCTTTTTGAATCGATCGTAATGAATCAGCATGGCTAGACTTAAAATCACTAGATAGCATCCGATAATTTGGGCGAAAAATACGGAACGGCACATGGAAGACTCTCCTTGTCTTTTAAAATTTTCTTTATCAGAAGATGATTTTTTTACATATCTTTTTATTTTTATTAGATGATTCTGATTATTTTTCTGGTATAATGTTTCTCAACATGTTTATTTTTAATTGGTTATTTAAAATTATTATATATTGGGCGCGGTTAGATTTTGTAAATGCTTCGTCTGAAGTTTTGGGCGGCAAAGAGGGCATTTCCTTTGAGGAAATTTTGCCTCGGGTAGACCAAGACGGATGGGTTTTATTGCAGACGCCTGTGACAAAGCCTATGGATGCGGACATTGAAGAAGATTTGGCTGTTTGGGTGGTTTTTTCCAAGCAGTTGGAGAAAGAGACGTTTCGCCTTCGTTTTCCTGTAGCTCCTGAATATAGTTGCGGTTCGTCTGGAGAAGAGATGATTGTCCATGCTGCTCTAGATGGGAATGAGTTTTCATTGCAGGTTTTGAACCCTGTTTCTTTTGAGGAATTGATGCAGAAAGTAGAGGGACTTCTTGTTTCTTCAAATATTTCTTTGGCTGAAGGATTCCAGAGGGAAGGAGGCGCGTATGATGTGCACTATCAAGAAGGGAATGTCTTCGTAAAGCAGCGCTTTTATTCTTCTTTGCATCATCTCTACATTTTACAGACAAAAACGGTTCTTGCCGACACAGAATTGCACGAATATTTTGTGGATTCTTTCGAGATTTCTTAAGATAAAAATTAAGGTTTTTTAAAGCTTTTTTCGAGGGATTTCCCTCGAGAAATGCACTCTGAAAAATTTTCATTTCTAAAATTTATTGCGAAAAAATCAGGCTGTTGTGTATGTTGTTCTTATTCTTTTGCGGATAACACGAAAAAAGAAAAAAACAGCAACGACTGTTTAGGGTATTTGACAGTAGAAGAAGAGAAGGAACTGATTTGTGAGGGTTCGTCGGAAGACGAAACTTCGACATAACA
>CAYVDU010000051.1:0-8499 GCA_964450765.1 uncultured bacterium
AATTCGGCGCTTTGGCACAGCCAAACTATGCAATTTTTCATTGAAACCACTATACAACCTAGAGGAAAAACAAAATGGCAATTGAAGCAAAAAAACATACAGCCCACCGTTGGGGAGCTTGGGTATGGGTAAAATGGAAACCTGGATCACCAGAAGATGCTTGGAACTCATGGAAAAATATCAAAGAAATCAAAGAAGCATGGAGCACTACAGGAGAATGGGATTGCTCTCTTTGGATTGAAATAGACAATCCAGAAGAAATAGAAAAATTGGTTTGGAAAGAAATCCGCGGAAATAAATGGGTCGAAAAAACAGACACTCATTGGGCAAAAAAATGGTGGTAATTTTCTACCTCCATCTCGAAACAAAGCCGCTATAGTGGATTAAATGATAAATGGCTTGTTTTGACTGTGCCAAAGCGCCAAATTTTAACGATCATAAGTTGTATAGTATTACTCCAGCACAATACAACTTACGATCGTTAAAATTCGGCAGCTTTGGCACTTACCAAAACATGCCATTTATCATTTATACCGAAAATAATTAAAGAACCGGTTTTTAGGAGAGATTGAAACTGACGATCAGGTCTTTTGTCTGAGGATATCGGTTGCATAATCCAAAAGTGGAAGCCCTGTAAAAATGAGCGGACAGGACATTAAGAGTCCGTTCAACGCTTTATAATAATGAGGAAGATTAATATCTCCCGAAATAAAGATGCTTGTGGCGATGATGATACCAATAGCTATGCAGCTAATAATCGCTACTAAAACTTTTACTTTAGAGAGAGGAGCTCTAGGTTCCAATCCAGAGACTCTAGATTGCATATTATTCACAGAAATAGCCATGTTACACCTTTTATTATATTTCAATTACCACCAATATTATAAAATAAAAACGAATTTATTTTGATATATAAAAATAAATTTACAATCATTTCTTCTAAAACAAAAAATTTTTTACTAAGAGTACACCCGCTCCTCTTAGCGACTCTCTAACCGATGCAATAAACGGACAATTTGATGGGGCCCTACTTTTCTTTCAATCACTTACCCGAAGAAAAAAAAAGTTATCGACATTGACTTTCAAAAATCTCACCTTCCCTTCCAAATGCTCCACAAAAGATTCAAATACTGGAGCAAATCGTTTACAAGGACCACGCCATATAGCATAAAAATCCACAATCACAAGAACTCTACTTGCCTCCAATTCATTTTTAAATTGTTCTTCACTTTGTACATACCTCTACAATTAAGTTAGCAGTCGCATTAGATACCTGCTAATTCATTGACTCTAATCCTTCTTTTTTCCTATGATGCTATCACAGGAAAAGGAGAACTAAAATGCCAAAAACAAAAATAAAACCTCTTGGTAACCGAGTCATCGTTAAAAGAAACGAAGCCATTACAAGCAAGGGAGGCATTCTCTTGCCAGAAGCCGCTAAAGAAAAACCAAAACAAGGCACAGTCATTGCTGCAGGCCCAGGGAAAATCGACGATGCAGGAAAACACCAGCCGCTCGATGTCAAAGCAGGGGATCAAATCCTTTTTTCATCCTATGCCGGAACCGAATATAAAACGAACGATGAAGACTTTCTTATTCTTTCTGAAGAAGACATTTTAGCAATCATTAAATAAGGACGAAAAACATATGGCAAAAATGATGCAATTCCACGAAGAGGCTCTAAAGTCTATTCTCAAAGGAGTTAAAACCCTCGCTAAAGCTGTGATTGTGACATTAGGTCCTAAAGGCAGAAACGTCGTTATTCACAAAGAATTCGGATCACCTCTTTCTACGAAAGACGGTGTTTCTGTGGCTAAAGAAATTGTATTAAAAAATAAATACGAAAATATGGGGGCGCAACTTGTCAAAGAAGCGGCGTCTAAAGCTGCCGATTCTGCAGGAGATGGCACTACAACGGCGATTGTGCTCGCAGAATCCATTTTCAGCGAAGGAATCAAAAACACAACTTCAGGCGCAAATCCAATCGATGTTAAGAGGGGAATTGATAAGGCAGTGAAAGCCATCCACGACGCTCTTGACAAACTCGCAAAACCCATTAAAACACCGCAAGAAATTGAACAAATTGCTTCTCTTTCAGCAAACAATGATCCCTCCATTGGAGCCATTATTGGGGAAGCCATGCAAAAAGTAGGAAAAGATGGGATTGTCACCATTGGGGAAGCCAAAGGCATAGAGACAATCTTAAATATTGCCGAAGGAACGCAGCTCGATAAAGGATACCTTTCTCCCTACTTCATCACAAACCCAGAGAAAATGTCCGTTGAATTTGAGAATCCAAATATTCTCATCACAGACAAAAAACTCTCGAATGCCAAAGAACTAGTTCCCATCTTAGAAAAAGCTCTTCAAAAAAGTTCGCGTCCACTCCTCATCATCGCCGAAGATGTAGAAGGAGAAGCTCTCACAACGCTCGTGATCAATAAAATCAAAGGCGGACGTCCTCTTTGCGCCATCAAAGCGCCAGGATTTGGGGATAAAAGAAAAGCATTTTTAGAAGACATCGCAATCCTCACAGGCGCCACGATTGTTTCCGATGAACTCGGATACAACTTGGAAGAAGTGGGAACCGAAGTCTTAGGCTCTGCAAAAAAAGTAACGATTGAAAAAGAATCTACAACCATTGTTGACGGAAACGGCAAAAAAAACGCTCTGCAACAAAGAATTGCTCAAATTAAAAATGCAAGCCACCAACCGAATCTCTCCGACTACGAAAGAGAACAACTCGAAGAGAGACTCGCTAAACTCTCCGGAGGAGTCGCCGTCATCAATGTAGGCGCAGCCACAGAAGCAGAAGCCAATGAAAAGAAAGCGCGCATCGAAGACGCTCTTCACGCGACAAGAGCTGCGATCAGCCAAGGAATTGTTCCTGGAGGAGGAGTCGCTCTCATTAGAGCTTCAAAAGCTCTCGACCAACTCTCCTTAAAAGGGGATGAAGCCATCGGCGTCGAAATCATCCGCAAAGCATGCTCCGCTCCAGCGGCTGCCATCGCTAACAACTGCGGAAAAAACGGCGAACTCATCGCAGAAAAGATTAAAGAAAAAGAAGGATCTGAAGGATATAACGGTCTCACAGATACTTTCTGCAATCTCATTCAAGCTGGAGTTATCGATCCAGTGCTCGTCACAAAAAGCGCTCTTCTTCATGCCGCGTCCGTCTCTGGAATGCTCATGACGATTGCAGCGATCATCACAGACAAGCCTGAACCCAAACAAAAAACACAAACACCAATGCCAGGCATGGGTGGTATGGGTGGCATGGGCGGAATGCCAGGTATGGGCGGCATGGGCGGCTTTGATGGCATGATGTAAAGCCGATTTACATTCATAACTTTTCTCTCATCATAGACACAGCCTCTCAGGCTGTCCTCTATGATGAGAAAATCGGCCCCGCTATATCGAAAACGATTCAAGGATTATCCAAAGAAAAACAGGATATGCATGATCGCAAGCGGCAGGATAAGTAAGACAAATGATCTATCTTGCTTATCCTGCCGCTTGCGATCATGCATATCCTGTTTTTTTCTATATCCATTCCAAATGCTATTGTTAAAATTTTTTTCAATTCAGTGGACAATTATCCTCCTTTTTTATAAACAGCAAGAGAGGAGCCCCATTCTTTCTTTTTCAACACGGTAAAAAATACACGATGAAAAAAATCTACAAAATTAGCCTTCTTACAATTTCCATCATCGCAACCATCCTCCTCTTGATACAATACGTGAGTCATCACAATATCGCCGTCCTCAATCCAAAAGGAATGATTGGGATGCGGCAGAGAGATTTGATTTATCTTTGCTCTGCACTCATGTCCATTGTTGTGATTCCCGTTTACATTCTCACTCTCATTTTTTCTTGGAAATATCGAAAAGAAAATACAAAAGCAAAATACACTCCCAATTGGGGACATAGCACACTCGCGGAAATCATTTGGTGGGGAGTTCCTTTCATTATCATCGTCTTTCTTGCCATCATCACTTGGACCTCATCATTTGAACTTAATCCCTTTAAACCCCTCTCAACAGATAAAAAACCCATCCAAATTCAAGTCGTTGCCCTAGATTGGAAATGGCTATTTATTTATCCAGAGCAAAATATTGCAGCTGTAAATTATGTTCAGTTTCCTCAAGACACGCCTCTTAATTTCGAAATCACTGCAGACGCTCCCATGAATTCATTTTGGATTCCTCAATTGGGAGGTCAAATTTATGCAATGCCCTCCATGCGAACAAAGCTCCACTTAATTGCGAATGAAACCGGCACTTTCAGAGGATCTTCCGCCAATATTAGCGGCGTTGGGTTTTCTGGCATGACATTTACGGCGGTATCTTCAACAGAGCAAGATTTCGATTCTTGGGTCGCATCGGTTAAAGAATCCGGGAAAATATTAAATCTTGAAGAATATGAACTCTTAACTCAGCCAAGCTCATACAATCCTGTCTCTTATTATTCCCAAGTAGAAAATGACTTGTTTGATCAAATTATTATGAAGTACATGTACATGCCCGTTCCAGTTAAAAATTCTTCATCTGGACCGAGTCAAAGCACTAATAAATCGACGATTGAAAATGGCTTTGCATTAAACATGAATACTATGCCATTTCCAATCATCGATTTTTGGCAGCTTTCAAACTGGCCGAAATGGAGAGTTTTTAACTGGAGTGGACATATGGAGCCTAAAGAATAATTATGTTCGGAAGACTGACCGCAGAAGCTTTAAAACACGATTGGATTGAATATCTCGCCGGCGTCTCCATGATTCTTGGCGCTATTTTTATCATTGCCCTCATTTCCTATTTAAAAAAATGGAAATGGCTTTGGAAAGAATGGCTCACTTCCGTCGACCACAAAAAAATTGGAATCATGTACATCGTTGTCTCCGCCATCATGCTCTCAAAAGGGCTGATCGACGCTCTTATGATGCGCGCGCAGCAAGCAGTTAGCTTTGGAGATTCCTTTGGATATCTATCAGCATCCCATTTTCAACAAATTTTTACCGCCCATGGCGTCACCATGATTTTTTTTGTAGGGATGGGGCTTGTATTTGGTCTAATTAACCTTGTACTCCCATTGCAAATTGGCGCACGCGATGTCGCGTTTCCATTTTTAAACTCTTTAAGTTTCTGGCTTTTTGCCTCCGGCGCAATGTTCATTATGGTTTCTTTAATGATCGGTGTATTTGCGGGAACAGGATGGTCTGCCTATCCACCTCTTGCAGGGATCAAATACAACCCTGGGGTCGGAGTCGATTATTGGCTTTGGACCATTCAAATCTCAGGAGCCGGAAGTCTTTTATCCGGCATTAATTTTCTTGTAACAATTTTCAAAATGCGCTGCCCAGGGATGACTTTAATGCGCATGCCAATCTTTGTCTGGTCATGTCTTGTAACAATGATTCTTGTGATTTTCGCATTTCCTGTTTTAACGGCAACGATCGCCATGCTTTCCACAGATCGCCTCATCGATACTCATATCTTCACCTCGGAACTTGGCGGCAATCCAATGATGTATATCAACTTGTTTTGGGCATGGGGCCATCCGGAAGTTTACATCCTTATCTTACCTATGTTTGGTATCTTTTCTGAAATCGTCCCCGTATTTTCCAAGAAAAAACTCTTTGGCTACGGAACCATGGTGGGAGCTCTTGTTGCCATCACTTTTCTTTCTTTCATTGTTTGGCTGCATCACTTTTTCACAATGGGAGCAGGCCCGGCAGTCAATGCTTTCTTCGGCATTATGACGATGATCATCGCCGTTCCAACCGGAGTCAAAGTATTTAACTGGCTCTTTACCATGTTTCGAGGAAGAGTCACTTTTACAACGCCAATGCTTTGGTTCCTAGGATTCATCTTTACCTTCACCCTCGGAGGCCTCACCGGCGTGCTAATGTCTATTCCAAGCGTCGATTTCCAAACCCATAATAGCCTCTTCTTAATTGCTCATTTCCATTCCACAATTATTGGCGGGGTCGTATTTGGTTTTTTTGCAGGCTACTCATATTGGTTTCCCAAATTCGCAGGATTTATGCTCAATGAAGAATGGGGAAGAAAAGCGTTTTGGTGCTGGTTTATTGGATTTATCTTCGCATTCATGCCTTTATATCTTCTTGGATTTATGGGAGCAACCAGACGGCTTGATCATTATGAAGTCATGGGATGGCGGCCTCTATTTATTGTTGCAGCGATAGGAGCTCTTATTATTTCCTTGGGGGTGTTCTTTCAAGTCGTTCAACTTCTCGTCAGCATTCGGGATCGTAAAAATAACCAAGCAAAACGAGATCCTTGGGATGGAAGAACTTTAGAATGGATGACATCGTCACCGCCTCCGTTTTATAATTTTGCAATCATTCCTGAAGTTCATGAAGTGGATGCATTTTGGGCCATGAAACAATCCGATACTCTCCCCAAAAACATCTCTTACGAACCATTCCACATGCCAAAAAACACAGCCGTCGGCCTTTATATTGGAGTTTTAAGCTTTCTGTTTGGATTTGGAATCATCTGGCACATGTTCTGGCTGGCCATTATCAGTGGCATTGGAATCGTTGCCTGTATGATCGCTCGAATCTATCAAAAAGACCCGGAATACACCCTCAGCACACATATCATTGAAAACACAGAAACAAAGTCAAGAAAAACATGAAAACACCTCATGAACATACAACAGATTCTCATAGTGATCCTTACTCAAAAACTGTGTTTGGATTTTGGATCTACCTTCTCACTGATTTTGTTCTTTTTGCAACGATTTTAGCATCGTATTTTGTTCTTAGAAACAGCACCTTCGGAGGACCTAAAGCATCAGAGCTTCTTCCTCTTTCCTATACGTTCACACAATCATTACTGCTATTGTCTGCCAGCTTTACTGCGGCCCTTGTAGGAGTCTTTGCTTTCCGTAAAAATAAATTCTTAGTTTTTCTCTTTTTTGCAGTCACATTCCTTCTTGGCCTTGCTTTTCTTTGTATGGAATTTTCTGGATTTTCACTTCTTATTCAACAGGGGAATGACTGGACAAGAAGCGCTTTTCTATCTGCCTATTTCACTCTCTTAGGAACGCACGCTCTTCATCTTATTTTTGCTCTTCTATGGATTCTTGTTCTAGCGCCACTGATTTGGTATCACGGCTTTACACAAACGACCCTTCAAAGGGTTTCTTGTCTTAAACTGTTTTGGCAATTTTTAAATCTAATCTGGGTAGGCATTTTTACCATGGTCTATCTGATGGGAGTAAACTAATGATCGATTCACATCACGGATGGAACTCCAAAATCAATATAGCAGTCGTTGGATTCATTATTTCCATCCTATGCACATGCGCTGCTTACTTGATTGTTCAAAGTCATGTGTTAAGACCCTCTATTTTTCTCGGAATCGTGGCTGGACTCGGAATTCTACAAACACTTTTTCAGCTCATCTTTTTCTTTCATCTTGGCGTTGAATCAAAACCAAGATGGAATTTAGCCATGTTTTTATTTATGCTCCTTGTTGTCATCCTCATTATTGGAGGATCCATTTGGATCATGTATCAACTGAACTACAACACAATGCCGAGCTAAAAAAACAATGAACACATCCTCTATCCAAACCTACTATGCGCTCACAAAACCAGGAATTATTTTCGGAAATATCATCTGCTGCGGCGGGGGATTTTTTCTCGCTTCGCAAGGAGCTTTAAACCCTTTTCTTTTCTTAGCAACCATTTTGGGCCTCTCTTGCATTATTGGATCTGGATGCGTATTCAACAACATCATTGACCGGGTTGCAGATAGCAAAATGGATCGAACCAAAATGAGGCCTCTTGCGACAAACTCCATTCCTCTACACTACGCTTTTATTTTTGCCGCTATTCTTACAGCCATAGGATCTTTCATTCTTTTTCAATGGACCAATTCTCTAACTCTAAATTTGGCTCTTCTTGGATTGTTTATCTATATCGTGCCTTATAGTTTTGCAAAATATTACTCCACCCATAGCACACTGATTGGCAGTATTGCCGGAGCTCTTCCCCCGGTGATCGGATACTCTGCCGCTGCGAATCGCTTAGATCTCGGAACCTTTCTTCTTTTTGCAATTCTAGTGACCTGGCAAATGCCCCATTTTCTTTCGATTGCCATTCGCCGTCTACAAGATTATGCAGCAGCATCCATTCCTGTTTTGCCCGTAAAAAAGGGAATATTTGCCACCAAATTTCAGATGTTTGTCTACGTTGTGGCCTTTTTATGCATCGCCCCTCTTCTCTCTGTATTTCATTATACGGGGACCTTATATTCAATCATTTCTATTCTTCTGGGAGTGGGATGGCTACTTTTGAGCATCCGTGGATTTTTCTGCGAAAATGACCAAGCTTGGGCAAAACAGATGTTTTTTTACTCCCTGATTGTCATTATGCTGCTCAATATCACAATCATTATCAGCTCTCTGTAAACTAGATATAGTCGATTGAATTTAAAATTACACATTTTGGCAGCGCCAAAGCGTCTAA
>CAYVDU010000052.1:0-8464 GCA_964450765.1 uncultured bacterium
TTTTGAAGGGATCTATGAGGATGTATATGTGGAATGGATTTTGAAGCGTCTTGATATGCCCTCATTTTCTTCTCTGCAAAAAGAGTGGAGTTGGCTTCGGGATGTTTTTTCAGGATTGATCGCTTTGTATTCAAAGGATGTGAGATCGCATGCAACGGTTTGATTGTTTAGCAGCCGACGCTCCTCTTTTAGGATGGCATCTTTTAGAGGCGTCTGCTGGCACAGGAAAAACATTTGCCATTGAACATATTTTCGCTCGTCTTCTTTTAGAAGGTCATTATCAGGTAGAAGAGATTTTAGTGGTGACCTTTACAAGAGCTGCCACAAGACAGCTTAAAGAGCGGATCCATCAGAATTTGGTGAAGATTGAAAAGATCCTCTCTTCTTCGGAGGAAGAGGCTCCTTTTCCTTATTTGGCGCCTTTAAAAGACTCTGTTGACGCTCTTCGGCGAATCCGTGATGCTTTACGAGGCTTTGATCGCGTTTGTATTTTTACCATTCACGGATTTTGTTTCCGGATGATGCAAGAGTTTGCTCTTGAGACAAATTTTGCAATGTCGCAAGGACAAGAGATTTCTTCTTTTGAAATGACAAAAAGGATGAAGAAAGAGGCGATTTCTTTCTTAAAGAAAGAAGTTTCTTTAGACATTTTATGCCCTGAGCAAATCTCTTTTCTTTTAAGTTCCTATGACACACTAGAAGATCTTGCGAAAGAGATTTTACGATCAAAAAAAGAAAAGGCGGTGTCTTTTTCAGAGTCGCATAAGAGGTTTCAGAAAGAAGTTTCTTCATATATGTCAATCGATGATCATCTTTTGATAGACGATTTTTTATCTCTGAAGGAGCAATATAAAGGATTTGTTGCAGAATTCGAGAGTCATGTAAAGACTTTAGGATGTGCTCTTTCATACCCGGGAGATCCTTGTCATTTTCGTAAACTCTTGAGAGAAAAAGGGGATATTTTTCGCTTTGTCTCTTTAAAAAATCGTAAAGTAAAGGCAAAAGAGGTTTCTCTTCATTATCCTCGGTTTTTTGAATGGGCAGAGCTTCACATAGCTCCCATTATTGATGAGGCTATTTCTAAAAAAAATATCCTTGCCAATGTTTATTTGGAGTGGGAAAAGTGGGAAGAAACTGTTTTATTCAATCAGGGCATTTGTAGTTTTGATGCCATTTTGTCTTGGATGGCAAAAGCAATTAATATTGATGTTTTTAAGAAAAATATTGCATCCCGATTTCAAGCAGTGATGATCGATGAATTTCAAGATACGGACCCATTGCAATGGGATATTTTTCGTGAAATTTTTTTGAAAGAGCCGTGTAAAACAATCTATTTAGTGGGAGATCCTAAACAATCGATTTATCGGTTTAGAAGTGCGGATGTTTACACGTATTTTTTTGCAAAAAACTATTTAGGAAAAAGAAACTGCTATCATTTAGATACGAATTATCGATCGACTCAAGAGATGGTTGGAAGTTTGAATGCTCTTTTTTCTAGGCAGTGGCTTTCTCTGCCTCAAATAGGATCGAATATTGAATATGTGCCTGTAAGAGCGGGTCTTTCTATTTCTTCTGATTTTCAAGATGAAAAAAAGGCTGTGCATTGGATGGTAAAGCCGGATGATGTGGATGATGAAGATGTTTTTTTTTCGTATGCGGCATTAGAAATTCAAAAACTGAACAGCAAAGGCAATTATTCTATCGCGATTCTTGTAAAAGATCGTTATGAAATGCAAAGAGCCTCTTTTATTTTGAAGAAAGAGAGGATTGTCTTTGTCTGTAAAAGTCATGAAACATTGGGCCAAACGGATGCATTTCAGTATGTGCGAGAGCTTTTTGATGCGATTTTTTCTCCATCCAATGAAAGTGCATCTAGGATTGTTGGTTTTGGCCCCTTTGCTCGTGTTTTTGAAAAAGGAGCCTCTTATTGGAGACGATTTTTAGAAGAAAACGGTTACGTCTGTTTTTGCCATGCGTTTTTTGATTCTTTAAGTTTGCATAGCGATTTTCATCAGATTTTGGAAGCTTTATTACAATGGGAAAGTAAAGAGGGTTTTTCTTTTGTAGGGTTAAGACGATTTTTAGATGAATTTGAAACTTTGGATGCGGAAGAAGGTGGAAGGAAAGAGCCTGAAGAAGGATTAAATGCAGTTCAGATTTTGACGTTGCATGTGAGCAAAGGTCTTGAATTTGATGTTGTGTTTGCTCTCGGACTTGCTTCCGCTTCTTCCATGAAAGACGAAGATCCCGAAGAAAGAGCAGAGAAATTAAGACAGCTTTATGTGGGGATGACGAGAGCGAAATTGCGTCTTTATGTCCCTTTAAAAATAGAAAAGGGAAGAAAAAGGGAGTCTCCAATGCATCTTTTTTCTGAAATTGTCGCATCTCACGCGGGATCTTTTTTGACATTCTTAGAAACATTGTCAGAGAAAGAGAGCATTTCTATGGAAATATTGTGTAAAGCCGCCGATCAATCCTTGCTCTCAGAAGTAAGCTGTATTGATACAGTATCATTTTCTTCTACAATCAGAGATTTATCGGCAGCTTTTGCTCTTGCCAAAAAGCCAATTTTCGAACCGTCTCCGGTATATATTCAGTCTTTTTCTTCTTTAACGAAACAAAAGGGATTTTTTGAAAAACAAGGATCATCTTTTCTGGAAGAATCGCTTCCTCGAGGAAAAGAAGTGGGAAATGTGGTGCACACCCTTCTTGAGGAGCTTTTTTCAAGTAGGTCCCCGATTTGGAAGGATTCTCTTCTTCTTGATCAGTTTATTGAAAAACAGTTGCGCATCACTTTTTTGGCGCCTTGGACCGAGCAAATCCAGCAAATGGTTCGCGATGCTTTGGCGTATCCTCTTTTTGGATCTTTTTCAACCTTTACGCTCAAAGATCTTGAATGCTGTGATGTAGGCGTTGAGATGGAGTTTTTATATTTGAGAGAGCCTCATTTTATCAAAGGATTTATCGATCTCGTGTTTTGCTATGAAAATAAACTGTATTTTTTGGATTGGAAGACCAATGTTTTGGACAATCAAACAGTAGAAGAAGCCATGAAAGAGCATGAGTATGATTTGCAGGCTTCTTTGTATACGCAAGCTCTAGAGAGATATTTTGATTCAAAAGAGGATTTCCAAAGCTCTTTTGGAGGTGCATTTTATTGTTTTATTCGCGAAAGGAAATGGCATTATGTTTGAATCTTATTTTGCCAAAGCGTTGCTCAAAGAGGACTTTTCGGATTCAAGAGCTTTATTTTTAGAATCTTTATGGCAGAGTGTCAAGGAAGGGCATCTTTGTATGCAATACAAAGAGGGAATCGATCTTCCTTTGCGTTTAATGGAGGAGGGGAATTCTTTATTTCCCAAGGCTCTCATTGTTAAAGAAAAAGATCGCTATTATTTGCAGAAAAATTGGGTGTTAGAGACGTATGTGATTGAGCAGCTAAAGCGTCTTTTAAATCGATCTTTAAGATCATCGAATGTGATTGCAAAAGAGTTCAGCCTTCCGTTACTCGATGAGCAAAAAGAGATTGTTCGAAAACTATTTGATTCGCCTCTTGGCGTTCTTTGTGGAGGTCCCGGAACAGGAAAGACGTATACAGCGGGAGCTTTTGTTCATTTTTTTATTTCTTCTTTTTCTTTGAAAAGGCGTTGTAAAATAGCAATGACGGCGCCTACAGGTAAAGCCGCTTTACATTTGCAATCATCTCTTCTTTCTAAGGGGCCTATGCCTGAGACTGTTGTTTGCGAGGCGTTGACATTACATCGTCTTTTGAAGTTAAAGCCTGGTGAGATTCAGTTATTTTCTCCAAAAAGGCTCGATTTTGATTTGGTGATTGTCGATGAAGCTTCCATGATGGATGTTTCTTTGCTTGCGCATCTTTTGGAGTCGATTGGATCTGATACTCGTCTTGTTTTGATGGGAGATCCCAATCAATTGCCTCCGGTGGATGCCGGTGGGCTCTTTGCGGATTTTTCTTCTTTTTTTGGGCTTCATTTAACGCGTTCGATGAGAACTCAAGAGCCTCTTTTGCAGAAGGCAGCCCAAAGCATTCTTGCTGAAGATTACGATGGGCTTTTGTCCTCTGTTCCTTTGAAAGAAGAAGTGGATGTGGGTGCTATTTATGAACGGATTGATCCGATCATTTCATGGGATAAGCCGAACCCTCCTGATGCGATGGCGTTTTATTCTCGTCTTCGTGTTTTAAATGCTCTTCGTCAGGGGCCTTTTGGAGGCGATGCGATCAACCAAGAGCTTTTATCTATGATGGAAGAGCGGTGTCAAAAAGGGCAGTGGTGGGCCATTCCTGTCATGATCAATATGAATTTGCCGCATATGAATCTTTATAATGGAAGTGTCGGTGTTTTAATAGGGCAAAAACAGGATCGAATCCATCTTTTTTCGGCCACCGGATATTTTGAGGAAGAAGAGTTCTCGACGGTTCCCTCTTTCGAGGTTTGTTTTGTTCTTTCGATTCATAAGAGTCAAGGCAGTGAATTTGAGGAAGTGATTGCTCTATGTCCTGAAGGAAGTGAAAACTTTGGGAAAGAAGCTCTTTATACGGCAGCTACCCGAGCTAAGAAAAAATGGGAGCTTGTTGGGAAGAAAGAGACGATTCAAGGAATGCTTGCAAAGAGTTCTCGCAAGATGTCAGGATTTCTCGATCGTTTTTCTATTGATTGTTAATTGCAAAAATGTGAATAGGTAGAAAAGTGATTGGGATTTTGCATGATTTATTTAATAGCGATGATCGCAGCTCTTACAGGTTTTCTATTTGGGTTTGATTCAGGGATTATGTCTGGTGTTCTTTCCTCAATTCGGCATGATTTTGGGCTTAATGATAAGCAAGTCGAATTCATGGTAGGACTCCTTCCTTTTGGAGCGTTGCTTGCAGCGTGTTTCACAGGACGTTTTTCTGATTGGATTGGAAGAGTTCGAATCCTTATTTTGATCCCTTTGGTATTTACTTTCTCTATTTTAATGATTGTTTTTAGCTCTTCTTATTTTCTTTTGTGTTTAGCTCGATTGTTTTTAGGGATTAGCATAGGAATGTCTGTTGTGGTGAGTCCTTTGTATATTGCAGAAACGGCTCCTGCAGAGATTCGAGGAAAGTTGATTACCTATTTTCAGCTCGCGATTACGATTGGTATTTTTTGTGCTTACGTGGTGAATGCATCAACACATGCAGAGGATATCCCCTGGCGTTGGGTGTTTGTTATGGGATTAGTGCCGAGTACGGTTCTTTTTGTAAGCGCTTTTTTCTTGCCCGAGAGTCCTCGGTGGCTGTGTCTTCAAAAAAGACATCGCGAGGCAGAATCGTCATTATGTAAAATACTTGGGACTGGGGCTCATTCTGCTTGTTTAGAGAAGGAGCTGAAAATGATTGAAAACTCGATTCAGCATGAAAATAAAAAAACTATTTGGAAGGATCTTTTTTCAAAAAAAATTCGTCCATGTCTTTCTGTAGGCGTACTTCTTTTTTTCTTTCAACAACTCAGCGGTATTAATGTTGTCATCTATTACGCTCCGATTATTTTTAAAAAAATGCACTTAGGTAGTTCTTTCGGGGATCTTCTTGCCACTGTTGGGATTGGGATTGTGAATGTGGCGATGACTCTTGTTGCGATGCGATGGATTGAAAAAATGGGAAGGCGACGTCTTTTGTTATTGGGATTGTTAGGAACTGCCTGCGTGTTATTTATTATTGCTTTAACGACTTATTTAGAGAATCCTTTATTGCATTGGGTATCTGCTGTTTGTCTCTTTTTGTTCATTGCATTTTTTGCTGTCAGCTTAGGCCCTTTGCCTTGGGTCATGATGCCAGAGATTTTTCCTCAAAAGGTACGAGCTCAGGGATCGAGTGTTTCTGCGGCTAGCAACTGGGCTTTTAACACTTTAGTTGTCTCTACATTCCCTGTTTTGTTACACAATTTAGGGATTTCGATGACGTTTGTTCTTTATGGCTGTGCTTGTATTGTCGGTTTTTTCTGGGCGGTGCGGTATCTTCCTGAGACAAGAAGATTGTCTTTGGAAGAAATTGAGAAGCATGTGGGTTCAGGGAAGCCTTTGCGCGAACTTGGATCGTAAATCACCAACAGGGACCTTGTTTGACTTGCTCAAAACGGATCGTTGCCGTAGAATAGCCCTTTCTTTTCTTTGGAAAGATGGCTGAGTGGCCGAAGGCACGTCCCTGCTAAGGACGCGTACTCTGTTAAAGGGTACCGAGGGTTCAAATCCCTCTCTTTCCGTTTTTTTGTCAAGGGTGCTGAGAGAGATATTTTCGAGCCAGTTTCTTTACTTTTTTAGCTACTTCTATCCTATCCCCTTGTACGTCGTCTTGTGCCTTTTCTGGGGATATCACTTTTACTGTCTTGGTTTTGATTTCATAATAGCACTCATATCTGTGACGCCCTTTGTCAATATTCATTATGAGGTATTTGCGTCCTTTGAATATTTTTCCTCGAAGTTGGGGAATCGCGGTTTCTGTAACTCTTGCTGCAGAATCTTCATTGATTACAGCTTCTGGCATGTATTGAACTTCAGAATATCTTGATATTTCTATTTTATTCATTTTTAATTTATTGTTAACTTTATTTTAATTAAAATTTGTTTTAATTTCAATTAAATATTTAATTTTAAGTTGTTTTTTTAGTTAGTTGTGATTTTCTTATGTTTCTTGTTATTAATGAGTTATGTGATTTGTTGAAATTTTTATCATGAAAAAGGGTGCTATCGATATGATGTCACGTTGAGAACCCAAAGAGACCCTATGGCAGAGGCTGAAAAGAAGACAAAAGTTCCCCCAAATTCTAAAGAATCTGAGATGATGGTGCTTGGATGTATGCTTACAAGCGCTAATGCGTTAAATGTGGCTGCAGATGCCTTGCAAATGGAAGATTTTTATTACACGGAGCATCAGCCGATTTTCGCGTCTTTAAAGCTGGCTTATGTTACGGATAAACCGGCAGATATTCATTTGATCGCCGAAGATCTGAAGAGGCAGGCGAAGTTAGAGACTGTTGGGGGAGTGAGTTATCTTACGACGCTGGCTCAGTATGCAGGGACTTCGGCGTTCATTGAAGAGTATGTCGACTTGGTTCGTGAAAAAGCAATTTTACGGCGGATGATCCATGCGGCGCAAAAGGTGGAAAAAGAGGCTCTAGAGGGACCTGCTGATGTTTCAGCTACGTTGGATGCGGCTCAAGGGTATTTTTTTAATATTTCGCAAGATAATCAGCGGATGCCTGGGCTTTTGATTAAGGATTTAATTTCAGGTCTTCGGGCTGAATCTAAGTTGCCTTATTTGAAAGAGCTGCAAGACAGGCAGCAAGCGTTTAAAGAAAGAGATCCGAATGCACCGAATATTACGGGAGTTCCGACTCATTTTGTGGATTTGGATCGGATGCTCAATGGATTTAATCCCTCCAACTTGATGATTTTGGCGGCGCGTCCTGCAATGGGTAAAACGGCTTTGTTGATCTCGATTGCGGAAAATATTTGTTTTAAAAACGATGTGCCTGTCGTCATTTTCTCTTTAGAGATGAGCGCTGGTCAATTGCTTCATCGTATGATTTGTTCCCAAGCGGAAGTGGAATCGGAAAAATTACAGACAGGTTCATTGAATGGCGCCGAATATCAGAGGGTTGTTTCCGCTGTCAATAAGATGCAAAAGCATACAATGATCATTGATGATCAGCCGGGGCTTAAAATTACTGACTTGCGAGCTAGAGCCAGGCGCTTGAAAGAAGCGTATAATATTGGATTTATAGTCATTGATTATTTGCAACTTTTGGGAGGATCCGGAGTTCGTTCAATGGAAAATCGTCAGAATGAAATTTCTGAAATTTCTCGAATGCTTAAAAATTTAGCGCGCGAGTTAAATGTTCCAATTCTTTGCGCTGCGCAGCTTTCTCGTAAAGTGGAAGAGCGTCAAGGGCATCGTCCAATGATGAGTGATTTAAGAGAGAGCGGATCCTTAGAACAAGATAGCGATATTGTGATGTTTTTACTCCGTCGCGAATATTATGATCCGTATGACAAGCCGGGTCTTGCTGAGGTGATTGTTGCAAAAAACCGACATGGTGCTGTAGGTAGTGTGCATTTAGCGTTCCGTAAAGAGATTGCGCAATTTGCGAATTATACAGCAAAATCGGTGCCGGCAGAGGGGTTAAAAAACAATAAAGAAGCTTTTTCTGCCTTTTCTCCTGAGGGTTAATGAAGATAGCTGCCATATTGATTTTTGGTGTTATTTCTTTATATGCCAAATTGCTAGATGTAGAAATTACGGCAAAATCTGCTATCTTGATCAATGCAGAAACAGGGGTTGTTCTTTATGAAAAGAATCCCCATCTTCCGTTATATCCAGGAAGCATTACGAAGATTGCAACAGCCCTTTTTGCTTTGGATATAAAAAGGCCAAACTTAGATCAACTTGTCATCGTCAGCGAAGAGGCTTTAAAAATAAAGC
>CAYVDU010000053.1:0-8399 GCA_964450765.1 uncultured bacterium
GTCTCCGCATTTTCTTCAATCCCATCAAACATCCTATTCGATCCATCCCACATCATCGTTTTTCCACTATATATATTTCTCACTTAAAAATGACGATTTGATTAGAATTATTGCTCCAATCTAAATGAGTCAACTTTATGAAAGCAAAATCAGTCCTTTGCGCCATGGCAATAGCATTGTCTCTCTTTGGCGGTGAAAAAAAAGTTTTAGCTCTAGCTGGCAGCACCCGCGATGAATCTCTGAATAAAAAACTCGTGCAAGAAGCCTCTATAATAGCACGCAAAATGGGAGCGCAAGTCACTTTCCTTGATCTGAAAGACTATCCAATGCCTTTTTATGATGAGGATCTTGAAAAAAAACAAGGCATGCCAGCGAATGCAAAACACGTTCGAGATCTGATGATCGCAAGCGACTTAATCCTTATCTCCACCCCAGAATATAACGCATCGATTCCCGCTGTCTTAAAAAACACAATCGATTGGGCATCTCGCTCAGAAGAAGGTGGTTATTCACCGGATGCATTTAAAGAAAAAAAATTTGCAATCATGAGCGCATCTCCTGGTAGCGGAGGAGGATCTCGTAGTTTGTCTCATTTACGAGTCATTCTAGAAGCTGTAGGAGGACACGTTTCCCCCTTCCAAGTCAGTGTACCTCGTGCACACAATGCATTTAATGAAGAGAACCGTCTGACGGAAAAATCAGTCCAACAAGAACTGCAGAAAGCCATCAGCTCGGCATTAGAATAAAAGCAGTCGCTTTCAACTGCTGCATACCAAAACAGCTAAATAGAAAAAAATACACTCTATGAATCCCAATCTTGAACCATTACCAAGCAACCATCTTTTAAAGGCGATTGCTCAATCTTGGGACTTATGCAATTTGGTATTCGTTCGCAAGATGGAAAACATCGTTTTCGCATGTGAACAAAATGCGAGCAAGGTGTATTTAAGACTCACCACACCTTTAAGAAGAGCAAAACAAGAAATCGAAGCTGAAATTCATTGGATAGAACATCTTGCAAAATGTGGTCTCAGGGTGCCTCGAATCATCCCAAATAACGGCGGTCATAAAATTGCTTCTTTCTCAGAGGGGGGGCAATATTTTGAAGCTGTTGTATTTTCAGAAATCGAAGGAAAACACCCCTCAAAAGAGATTGTCATTACGCCAGAATTTTTAAAGACCTTGGGATCTTTAATCGCTAAAATGCATCACGCAAGCGAACGTTATGAGACAACACACCAAGAAATCAAACGAGAAGAATGGATTGAAGAAAGAGGTCTTCGCCATGCTTTAACTGCCGCAAAAACATCAAAAAACACAATATTCCGATCTCAATTAGAAGAAGCTATTGTCTGGATGCAAAAACTGCCGCGCACATCAAAAACCTATGGGCTGATTCATGCAGATTTAGGAGCTCTCAATCTCTTCCTTGAAGAAGATGGTTCGATTGGCATTATTGATTTTGACGATAGCTGCTACCATTGGTTTGCTTTCGATCTTGCAATTGTCATTTATTCAATGGCGCTCAGGTATAAACACAAAACTTACCTACCCGAAGAAACAGCATGGCTACAACATCTCATCGAAGGATATCGAACGATTCGTCCCTTAAGTCAGGAGGAAGTCGATCGGATTCCTTATTTTATGAATTTTGCTTTTTTAAGACTCTTTTTTTGGATTGAGCATCATGAAACTTTACACACTTTTCATGACAATGAGATCGATAAAATCACTGAGTTAAAACAATGCGCTAAGGATCGAATCCTTTCAAAGAATCATTTTTCTCAAAAATTGTAAAGATTGAATAATCTTTTTTGGGACCTTGGATCAAATATTTTAATGAAAATTTGTCAGGACCCTCAAACTGATATATCGCGTCATACTGATCACAACCACAAAGATGCACTCCTCGAGCTGTTATAGGATAATCACTTGCGTCAGCAACTTCTAAATGATGAAACAATCGAAGGGGTTTTTCATAAAAAAACACAGAAATCACGCCTTTTTCCAATTTATACACATACTCTCGATACACTCGATGAGAAGACCCATTCAGAAAAGTCATCCGACCTTCTTCTCTATAATACAACTCTTCAGACCCTTGCTTTGTAAATCGTGCTGTTCCTATCACACTTCCATTCGGAACAGTTCGACAAAACTGCCAAAAACCTTCTAAATGATGAAATATGGTTTTGATCATTTGAAACCCCGATATACCGAAGAAAGATGAAGAATGTTAACGATCGCAAATGACCTCTCTTTCCAATAAATAGAAAAAAGCAAATACTCTTCCTCAAAAAAAATCAGAGTAAGATGATGCATCGCTTAATCCTCTTCATACTCCCCGTTCTTTTCTTATCTAAAGTTTCAGCAGATCCTTGGCAAGGCACTGACTATGCCAAAAATTCTTCTGTCCAATTGTCTCATGCTGAACGATTCCTAATGCATCTCTCTTTACAAGGAGATGAACAAATTCTCGATATTGGTTGCGGGGATGGAAAGATTACAGCACTATTTGCTCAAAAAGTCCCTCACGGTCTCGTAGTAGGCATCGACCCTTCTGCATCCATGTTAGCTAAGGCAGAAGAAATCCGTAAACAACAAGATCTTCCGAATCTCCTTTTTTATGAGCAATCCGCAGAAAGTTTTTCGTTCAACGAACAATTTGACCACATTATTGCGATCCACGTCATGCACTGGATTAAAGATCAAAAACAAGCATTAAAAAATATGTATGCCCATCTCAAACCGCAAGGGCATATTCATTTTATTTTAGCCCCTTCCAAAGAAGGATTGCCTTTTGATAGAGCATTGCAGAAAACAGTCCTAGCTTGGGGAGAGAATTTCAATGGATTTGTCAATTCTCAGCAAGTCTTTGACATGGAAACCTATCGTAAGTTTATGGTGGATGCTGGCTTTCATATTAAAGCAATTCATTATGTATACCATGAGTCTATTCATGAAAATAAAGACAAGTTAAAAACTTGGGTCAAACAATGGTTGCCGCACGGAAAATTCTTACCCGCCGCAAAACAAGATGCTTTCCTCACAGAACTCACTCATCATTATCTCAATGAAATGGGAATCTCCCAAGAAACATCGGATCCAGTGCTCTGGGGCGAATATGTACTCATTGTAGAAGCAAGCAAGAAATAAGGTTTCATGGAACACATCAAACAGAAAGAGGCTGTAAAACACGTACATTCCCCCCATTGTACGGTATATGAGTACCCTATGAAAAATTCAGAAATGAATATTGGCGTTGCTGAAATCATTCATAGATACCCGATCCAAGGCTATGCCATGAATTGCGAATGTAATGAAATGGGATATATCCTAAAAGGATCAGGAAACCTCATCACAGAAACTCAAAATGTTACGGTGGCTGTGGGCGATGTTGTCTACATTCCTCGTGGTGAAAAATATTACTGGGAAGGAACCCTCACCGTCATTCTTCCATGCTCTCCTGCATTTCATCCTCAGCAGCATAAGACTCATCTTTAATAAAGAGATTACAATGGTTTCCTATAAAGAATTCATCCGTTTTGTTTGGCAATTTATACGACTGCAAAAATGGGTCTTTCTTGCCATCTGTATTCTCGATTTTTTTACTTGGTCTTCAGACGCCTTATTATGGCCGTACATCTTGCATGTAGTTGTGGATATTTTCACCCGTTTTGATGGAGATCGAATGGCTGCATGGGAAGCTCTTAAAAGTCCGATTATCGGGGGCATTTGCCTAGTGCTCTATGTAGAAACGGCCTCTCGTTCAATGGGATTTTTAATGGCGAAGGCAGTTCCAAAATTGCAAGCAGACATCCGCATCTCGATGTTTGATCATGTCCAACACCATTCGCCGCACTATTTTAATGACCGCTTTGCAGGGAGCCTTGCCAATCGAATCACTGATATGACGACACAGATAGAAACAATTCTTCAACAACTCTTTTGGCCCATTATCCCCGCGACAGCAACATGCATTCTAGGATCTATCATCCTCTGGTTTATAAGCCCTATTTTCATGTGGATTGTGCTTGGTTGGCTTGCTATCCATTTAAGTGTCTGCGTCATCTTTACACGCTCATGCGATCTTTATGAGTATCGACATGGTCAGGCGCGCAGCACTTTACTCGGCAAAATCGTCGATAGTCTCACAAATAACTTTGCCGTCAATCTCTTTTATCGCTTTCGCTTCGAGAAAAAAACGATCGAGGTCTCTCAAAAAGAAGAACTTCAAACAAATGTGGCCGCAAAAAAATATGTCCAAAAAGTGCAATGTCTTTTGTCCTCTGTGCATTTTATAGGATCTATTCTAGCAATGAATGGGGCCATTCTTTATTTATGGATTCAAAATTCAATTACAACCGGCCAGGCCATTCAGGTTTTTAATACAATATGGAACCTGACCGTCATCATGTGGACAGTAGGATCCGCATTCCCCGTTCTCTTTCAGTCTTTTGGGATCGCAAAACAAGCATACTCATGCCTGCAAGATCCCCAAGATATTAAAGATAAACCTCATGCAAAAGAACTAAAAATCTCATCTGGAGAGATTGCGTTTCACAATGTTTCTTTCCACTATGGAGAAAAACAACTCTTCGAAAACAAACACGCTCGGATTCATGGAGGCGAAAAAGTAGGGCTTGTCGGCTTTTCAGGCGCCGGAAAATCCACATTTGTCAACTTGATTTTACGTTTTTTTCCCTTGCGTAGCGGTCAAATTCTCATTGATGGGCAAGAAATTGCAGAGATTACTTTAGAATCCCTACGCCGTCAAATTGCATTAATTCCTCAAGATCCCATTTTGTTCCATCGAACCCTACGTGAAAACATATCTTACGGCAAACCAGAGGCAACAGAGGCAGAAATCCTTCATGCTGCACATTTAAGTTTTTGTGATGAATTTATTCGCAACATCCCCAATGGCTATGACGCAAAAATAGGAGAAAGAGGAACAAAACTCTCCGGAGGTGAAAAACAAAGAATTGCCATTGCCCGAGCGATTTTAATGGATGCTCCCATTCTTATTTTAGATGAAGCAACTTCAGCCCTCGACTCTGTCACAGAAAAATACATTCAAAACAGTCTTGACAAACTCATGCAAAACCGAACATGCATTGTTGTCGCTCATAGACTTTCAACACTCTCTCGGATGGACCGCATTCTGGTCTTTGACAAAGGGAAAATTGTTGAAGAAGGCTCTCACACAGCCTTACTCGACCAGAAAGGGCTTTATGCTAAAATGTGGAACATGCAAGTAGGGGGATTTTTACCCGACACACCTATTTATTCAGAAGAGGTATAATCGCAAAAATGACTTACTTTTTTCTTGTTCTTCAATGTATTTTATTTCTTTTCATGGCGCTCCATGACTGGATTGACATTCCTCCCCTAACCAATTTGACAGCATTGAGAAAAGCTCATTCTTTTAAATTCCGGCTCATCGGATCTTTCATTAATGCAGGACTTGTATTCGTTCCTCTCATAATCACTGTACTCTATATAACATCTTCACCACCTCTTTGGACGCGACTTCTTTTTGCAATCATTTACGGCTTCATCACCTTTGGAACAATCACGGCTTGGTGGATTCCTTATTTTGGAGCCGGATATTGGGTGCCCAAAAATAAAGCGGATTTTGAGGTGTATCAAGACACCCACTCTTTCCTACCTCCTCGAGGCAATAACGTCATTCCAAACACCCTCCACGTCATTTTACATGTTCAAGTATGGATATGCTTTGGGTTGTCCCTCTATTGGCTATTTAATGGACGCTGGAACCCATAAATAAAATATGAAAAAAACAACACCCCAGCATTCTTTATGAAACTACTTATTCAAAGAGTCTCTCACGCAAAAGTCGAAGTTGATCACAAAGTTGTTGGAGCTATCCAAGAAGGGCTTCTTGTTTTTGTCGGCATTACTCAAAAAGACACAGTCGAGCAAGCAGCTTGGCTTGCAAATAAACTCGTTCATCTTCGGCTTTTTGAAGATTCTCAAGGAAAACTCAATTTATCTCTCATCGACAAAAAGAGCTCTGCTTTAATTATTTCACAATTTACGCTCTATGCAGATTGCAACGATGGCAGACGGCCCTCATTCTCACACGCCGCACCTCCAGATCTCGCAAGACCCCTGTATGAACAGTTTATTACGGAAGTCCAAAAAAACGGCGTCCCTGTTGAAACAGGAATTTTCGGAGCTAATATGAAAGTATCTCTTTTAAATGATGGACCTGTCACAATCATGCTCGAAAAAAACCATGAATGAACCCAGCAATCTCTCTCAAAAAAAATGCAGCTCCTGTCAAAAAGGAACCGCTCCATTAAAAGGCGCTGCATTAAAAAAACTCTATGACCAATTAGGCTCAAATTGGAAAGTCATTGATGAGCATCGCCTCGAAAAGGAATATTCTTTTAAAAATTTCAAAGACGCTCTTTCTTTCACAAACAAAATAAGCGCCATAGCCGAAGAAGAAGGTCACCACCCAGATATCCTTCTCTCTTATGGTAAAGTCAAAATCTTTTTATGGACGCATAAAATCGATGCTCTTACAGAAAACGACTTCATTCTCGCAGCAAAATGCGACGCAATACAACATCAAATACTATGAAAAAATACATCTTCGATCCTTACGATGAAATCTTTCCTGAGCTTTTTGCAAAAGAAAAAAAGAGGATTGCTTCCTATTTACCCAAAGCACTTCAAATTGAACACGTCGGAAGTACAGCAGTTCCAGGACTTGGAGGGAAAGGAATTATTGATATTGCCATCCTTGTTGAAAAACAAGATATAGAAGAAATATCTCTCAAGCTTTAAAACATTGGCTATGAATTTAAACCCTCTTTTAGTACATCAGACCGGTTCTATTTTGTCGCTCTTTTACCAGACCCCAAAAAGGAAACTCGAAGATATCATATCCACATCACTCATCCAGGTAGTGCCATTTGGAAAGAACTTATCTACTTTAGAGATTACCTCATCCATCATCCGGAGACGATGCAAGAATATGCAGAAATAAAAAAACAAGCTGTCCTTGATGCGGATCAAGAAGGAGAGCAATATCGCAAAATCAAAGATCCCTTTTTTAAGAAAATCCTAAAAAAAACCTCCTAAAAATCGCCGACATCACACATTCTATAACTATAATTTTAATTATACTAAACGCAAATAAAATCATTTAAATTATAACAAAACATAACAACTGTTAAAATACATGGAAACTAATTTCATGTAATATGATCGGAACTTTACATACCGGCATTCCCCCGATTCGTTATACAGAAGAGATCCCGAATGGATTTATCATTCAAGGAAATTCTGCACACGGCTGCGGTCCGCCGATTCCTATTCAAATCGGCGATGTAAGACACATAGGAATCCTTCAAAAAAATAATTTCCATGCACTTTGTCAAATCATCAATGCAAATACTTTAACGAATACCTACCCAAGCAAAGAAACAAGAGACAACCATAACGGGACGCATTCAGCGAGACAAGCCCGCATGCTGGAGGTTTGGCTGAACGTGATGAAAAGGAACCGCCCGGACATCCTCAAGCTCTTTACGGAAGAAGAACTCATGCACCTACAATTAGGGGCATATCTGCTACGATCCGGCAGGATTGACGAATCGTCTCATCTAGATCCATCTCCTGATGATTACTACACCAGATCTTCTATGATTTACGAGGCATATGCAAATCAGCTAAGAGCCTCGCAAGAAACTGTAACCTGGATTAAACAGTTGCTTGTCAATTCTTGCAAACCAGTGGGTATCCGAAACCCCAGCATCGATTCAGATCCTAAAAGTAAATTTGCGTGGGATAGCTTAACCCTTGTTCATGAACTTGATCTCATCCGATGCTATTCTCAATACACAATAGATACAGCAAATAAGAAATATATCCAGGCAATCTTAGACATTTATCTCCCCCAAGCTCTAGTCCGTCGAATTCTTGAAAGTCTTTTTTGTTTTTCAAAAAAACTATGCGAAGTCACAGGAAGCTGTAGAATCTACGATCATCATCCAGGAAATTCTGCTGCCTTTTCTCTGTGTAGCAGAGATGGGAAAAGGTGTTGGGAAATCGTTTCCGCAGCCTTAGCTGAAAGCAAGGATCTTGCATGAGTTTAGAAATAAGAAATCGCTACGATCGATCGCAACTTCTCCTTGTCAAACAAGAAATCGATGATCTAAGAACAAAAAAAACAGATGACTGGCAAGAAAAAGCGGTCAAAATCATTAAAAAAGCAAGATTAGATATTCCATCTCTTGAACTCATGCGCTTGCGATTTTTCGAAATCTTAACCCCTGAATCTGAAAAAAATCTAGATCTTGCAATCAACCAATTAGAAGCTCATCCCGACAAAATAGTTCTCAAAATCATGATCGCGCAAGCCA
>CAYVDU010000054.1:0-8369 GCA_964450765.1 uncultured bacterium
GAATGGGATAATTTGCATTATGCGACCCCCAAGATCTGATTTTTCACAGAGAGAACCGTTGGCAAAATGTTGCCAGGGATGGGGGCTAATGATTGGACCCCTACGTTAATCCCGCTGGATGCTTGATCCTTCAAGCTATCGACAGGGTCGTTTTGAATGATTGGATAGTTGGCATTAGAAGCCACGGTGTCCCTAGGTATTTTAGTCTGAATTCCTCCGAAAATGTTTCCTTGGTCAAGCAGCAACCTCACAGAGGTATCGAATACAATCCTTTGAAGTTCAATCGTGAAGGTGAGGGACTGACCAGTTCTTATGTCTCTTGGCACATCAAGGGTCGTAATAGCCATGTTTTTATAAACTTTTAGCCCTGTTACGACGGTCACCACATCTCTATTTTGATGGAGCTGTATCAGGCGATTGAAGGCATCAATAGACCGATTGAAGGGGGCGAAAATAGAAAGAGGGGTGTCTGTCACGAGTCCGACAAGGACCACGATGTCTGGTTCATTGATGATGTGATCAGAAATGATGGTACCGTCTTCCACAGGGTAATTTGTCACCCGAGATGCAAATCGGTGCTCTTCGCGAATGGTGACATCTAAATCGATGGATCCGACCTTAGGACTTGGGTATTTTTTCCCGAATAGAAGAGATAAGACCATCATTCCACCTGCGGGTTGTTGTTATAGATTTCCCTTGCCTGATCGATTAAGGCGCTTTTAATGGCCTCATCCACGGTTTCACGGAGAACGACTTGCTGCTGTTCGGTCGTTCCTGGAGGAACTTGCATTTCTATTTTCGTATCGATGTTGAAATTCTGCTCTGTAACTGCAGGCGCAGATTTAGCAGCTTGATTCTCCATGATCCGATTGATCTTCTGGGTAGCTTCTACTTCAAAGTCGGGGATTTCAGCTAAATCGGCCATGATTTCTCGCTGAATCCCTTCCCCGATCAAATTGAAAGCGCCTTTAATCCCTCGAGCTACATAACCAATGCCTTTCATGACGACCTCTAGGACTTTTACACCGGCAGTGATAGCGGGTAAAATGTCTTCGACAAAGGCTATTTTGAATGACTCAAAAGTATTCCAAAAAGAACGGATCGATTTATTGACTTCTTCGAAGGCGGGTAAGGAAGCTTCAAGAGATTTGGCATAGTCTGCGTATTTGCCAGTCAAAACATCAAGATTATCGCCTGCTTCTTGAGCGAATTTGATGAATTTTTGCGCATCTTCCTCTCCAAAGAAGAACTTTGCTATGGAGAATTTCTCAGTTTCTGTGCGGGCCTCATTAATTCTCTTGAGGATATCGACGAAGAGATCTCGAGCATTCTTAACCTCTCCAGTGAATTTGTCGCGAAATTCAATGCCTGTGTAGTAGGCAATATTTGCCAAATCTCCCATGCCATATTTGGCATCGCGAAGCATCTTACTAAGGCTTCTTAGCGCAGATTCAAAGTTTTTGGGATCAATTCTGAAATCTTCAGCGGCTCTCCTCAGCTTGAGAAACTCTTCAAAAGAAATTCCTATGCTTTTCGCTAGATCATTGGCATCGAGCGTCGCATCGGAAATATCCTTAAAAAACTCTAGGGTCTTAGCTGCAAAAGCCGTAGCGGCTGTGGCGGCGATAGCGAATTTTGTTTTAAAGCCGATAATGGTGCGGTTGAAGTCTTCAACCCCTTTCTTATCGACTACAAAACCGAGGACGGTGGTAAGCTCTCTGACTACTGTCATTTCGACCCTTTTCTCTTAGATTCTTCCAATAGATCGAGACGCATATCCAATAGAGCATTTGCCCTCAATAGATCATCTAAACTCCATGTGCGCTCGATCTCCTCTAAAGAAGCAATTCCTTCCAATATTATGCGCCAGAAAAGGAACTCATTCTTTATGTCCGGATGGAGGTTTTTCTCGTGTCTGGCTGACGATTCTGCGGCATCGGTGTTACGTTCCCGAATAGGTTTCCAATACCGCTCTCCCCAAAAAAAGAACCAAAGTTGCAGTCGATGACAAACCATAAAACTTGCATAAGTGTTCCGAGATCGCCAGCGAACTCTATGTCGATCACTGAATCGGTGAGCTCCATTCCGTCTTTTCTTACTCCTTGGCAAAGTTCGAGCACTAAGCTTTCAAAGGTTTTATCATCGAGCTGCGCCATTAGGGACTCGACTGCGCGGACAGCCTCAGCTTTTGAAAAGGGGAGGCCAGACATGCTTTCAGCATTGCCTCCAGGAAGAAAAAGCTGAGCTAAAGCGGGGCCGAATAATCGTAATAATTTAGCTTTTAAGCGCAGAGCGCGTCTTGCTGGCAATTGAGTGACAGAATAGACAGCTCCTTTAATTTGCTTTTCTTTCGTTTGTATCATGTGTTTACTCCATTGCTACCTACAAAGACATCGAGATCGACTAAGTCTAGAACCCATTCGCGATTTGCAAGGTCTTTTCCGAATTCTGATGAGGGATATTTCTTGACCCAGCCGGTCGCGCTAAAAAAGATAGAGTTTCCGCTCAGATCTTTGACGAGGATAGGGACAACACCTGCATTTGTGAGTTCATCGGCATTGGCAAACCCAGAAAGCACGTCGTTACTTGGGCTGGATTGCTTAAGGGTAATGATCATATTTCCAGAGCGGTTATTGCTCTTGATTCGAGTGCTAGTGCCATCAGCTCCAGTCACTTTTGTCCATTGATTATCGTCTCGGTCAACAGTAAGAAAAGAACCATCAGCGAAGCCGCTCATTGGAACTCCACCTACCGTGATAATGACCTGCTTAGGGTCGTAAGTTCTAACTCCCATAATTATCTCCTAGTCTTTTAAACGGTGACAGTTCCTGTGATTTTAATTTCATGAATTGCTCCTGCCAAAGTGGCTGTGAATTTGACGTTTCTCAAAATCCGCTGAGCTTTGTCATTGGGAGGAACATTTGCAGCTTTGGGTACTGTCACTTCGGGGGCAGGGTCATTTGCTATCAAATTATTAGTGATTCCCAGCTGTAAGGCTCTTTTTACCTCGGATTCAATCGCTGTGATACCTGCATCGGTATAAGGGACCTTGTTGCTATTCACTAAGACCGAGTAGACAAACTCTTGAATTCTCGAAGTCAACCAGTCTACCCCTCGTACAATATCAATAAATTCTCCTTGAGCCACCGTGCCTTCTCTAGTAATCCCCACTCCGCCAATGAATTCATAGGTGTTGGCTTTTTTATTCCTTGCGTTTTGGGATTGAGTGCTGGTGAGATTGGAGTAGGAAATAGAGTTGAGTCTTTTGAATTTCCAAGTTTCTGATCCTGGGTCCAGAGGCAGAACCCCGCCAAACCAGGCGCATTCTGGAAAGTCGTTTTCTGCGTCTTGGTGGTAGAGAACGAAGGTGCGGATGTAGCCTGCTTGGTTGCACTTAGCCGCGATAGAAGAAAGATCTACCCCTGCAGCTAAGTTGATGATATTGGGATCGGCAGAAGCCGTCCCAAAAAGCTTGATTTGACTTTCTGTCCATCCAGCTGCTGAAAAAACCGTGGCTGCGGTTCTATCGGTCAATGCAAGGGCATACCAGCTGTCGTCTACCAACTGAACGGCATTCAGGTCGTTTACGACTGTATCTGAAGGGGTGTAAGGATCGATGATCAATCCAAATTGCTTACTCAAAATTCCATCGGACACGCCTAAGACAAACCCTGTTCCAGAAACATTGGCTATGATTTCAAAGCTGCCATTGAGGTTATCTGTAGCACTCACCGGAACTGCGGTTTGAGTAGAAATGATTTGAGTTAAGGCAGCTGCGATGTCCTCGTTAGTTTGCACCTCATTCGGAGTGGTATAGGTAAAATCGACTCCGTTGATCGTCACCGTGTAGTCCGTATTAGGCTCTACTTGCGTGACGGTGACACGTGCTTGATCAGGATTGATAATCGTCGAGCTCACATCTAAAGTATAGGGGACGCCTGGAACATTAGCTGTCAGGGAGAATGTGCCATTGAGGTTGTCTGTGGCGGTGACTCCCAATGTTGCTCCATTGATTGCAGTTACCATGGCTGCCGCGATCGATTCAGGAGAAACAGCTTGAGTAGGCGTTGCGATTGCGGCAGTCGGTTGGCTTGCGCCGCCGGTTACGACCAAAGAGTTAATGATTGCTGAAATATTAGGCTTCCCAAAGACATTGATAACAAGATTCGAGCCCGTGATGCTGACAGAATCTACTGCCGCGTTGGCTTCGAGGGCTGTTGCAATATCGTTCATTGTTGTGATCTGATCGGTATTGAAGGGGATAGCAGCCAGAGGGGTCCCGTTTAAGGTGATGGCGATGGAGTTGCCAGTAACAAAATTTCCGCTCATAGTCACTATGGAGTTTTGAGCAGTTGGGGTAGAAGGAACCGTTACGTCCGTCCCATTGATTGTAGTTGTATAATTAAAGGGAGACATGGCAGTTTCGACCAAAATCGTGGCACTATCTACTGTCCGTCTTCCAATGGCTATTTGCTCGGGACTCAGAGTTTGGCTGAAAGCTTCTTGGGCGGCGATATACTCTAAATCTGTAGGGATGAAGTCGTTGGCCACCCCCTGAATACTGCTATAAAATCTGATTCGATCGTTAAAGCGTTTGTGGGTTCCCAAAATCATGAGAAGACCAAAGCCAGCTTCTGAGACAGTTTGGGTGTCTCGAGTGATCTGCACGTTTACAATGTCGCTTAATGGCATATCCCCTCCTAGGGTATTGTGGTTGTGTGATCGTAGACCACGCTTCCGCTAGCATCTTGATAAATTTCTTCTACTTCGACGGTCTCAATTAGACCTAAATTGTCTTGGTAGTCTTGTCCTATTCTGAATAGGACATCCATCGCCGCTCTTTTTTCAAATCGCGAATCCAAAAGTTCTGTCGTGTCATTAATGGGGAAGTGGTTTACGAAAACAATGCCATTGGCCCTTAAAGTGTCCAATACGGTTTGCATTTGGAGACTGCATCGCAAATTCTCAAGGCGGGTAATACAATCCCCTCCATACGCCTGAATCTGCAGAGTGAATTCTCTGTCGCCTACCATATCAACCAGCCCATTGGCATCCGCTCTTGGGGTATAATCTTCACCTACTTGATTTAGTGGGCTGAGCAATAAAGTCACATATGGCTGAGCAGGGCGTGGAGCATTTTCATTCAAGAAAATCACCGAACATCCAGGGCAATTGGCTAATGCCCAGTCATAGAGGTTGGTCTTTATTGTCTCAAAATTAAGCGGCATTTCTTCTCTCGCCGTATAAAATTAAAACAGAGTGTAGCTGGTGTCCTTCCATCTCCAAATTAGGCGCGTAAAACGTGTCATATTTGATGTCGAATAGTCGCCAGGCGTTATCTTTTATTTCTTTCAAAAATTCATTCAATCTTGATTCAAAAATGACATGGTCTGTTTCTGATATCATTTTAACTTTCATCACTGCCCCTCTAGTCGTAAGACTATGTATTTGTAGTGGTTAACAAGCCCCATTGCAGGCGCGTTTTGCCATGGGAAGACTTGAACAACTTCAAATGTCTTTCCAAAGAAAAGAACCAGGTCAGGGTTTACATCCGTAACTGTATTAATGAGGGTGGAGGTGAAAAGTTTGTAACCCTCTGAATCTCTTCTTGCTTCTGGCAATTCCTGCATCTCTTCACCTTTCATTGGCTGGATGCTGGAGGTAATTTGAGTATCTGTGTAAGAGCCATCCGCCCATCGTCCATTTGTATACCCACCGCTTTGAAAGCGTCGGAGAGTGACTGGAGAGCGAAAAATTTCAAATGGCGTCGTCATTTGAGCACCACCTTATAGCGCACGGATTGCACCATTTGACCAAAGTCAATTAACGGCTTGGAGCTCTTTTTGATTGCGATCGTTCTTGGGGAGTTGGGTGGGGAGACAATGGCGCGGATCTTCTGGACGATGAGTTTTGTCATCAGTTGTCCAATCAATCCCAATGACCTTTCGGTTGTGCTTTTCCCATCTAAAATCTTGGTGTATTCACCTTGGATGGCCTTGTTAATCAATGCTTTATTTTCGTCAAAGCTCGTAGACATAAAGGGTCTAGCTGGAATGATTTTTGTTCCAAATTCATTCTCTGCCGCTATTTGCGGAATCGAAAGCCCAGCCGTTTGCTTACGTTGGCCCTTCACTTGAGTCTTGGTAACAGTTCCTTCTTGGAAACCGACCTTGACATGAGAGCCATCTAGCAAAGCGATTTGCTTTTGGATTTCTGCAAACCCTAAATCTCTATCCCTGACAACAACACGCATTGATCACCGCAAAGTTTGGGGGTAAATTTGTTACAGTCGAGCCAATCACGGTTCGCTTGATCAAATCCTTGTAGAGCCTGCCATATTGAGTAGCGTCCAAAATCGACGAGTCATTTCCGATAGCTAATCCAATCGAAAGCTCGCCCTCGCTCAAATTAGTTGCGACCCCAGTCTGAGGACTGGTTTGCAATTGAAGCCAGTGAGCTAAAAGATAGACGTAAGCCAATACACCACAGCATGATAAAACCCGCTCATTGACTTGACATCTCAACAATCCAATCATGGTATTGTAATTAGCCAACTTCGTTGGGTCGGTTGTATAAAACTGAGGGGCAAGAACAAACAACGTATCAATGATCGTTTGACTTGGTATTGGATCCGAAATGCTCATTTTCCTCTTCCTCTGCTTGGTGAGAAATTTTGTGTAGCTGTTTTTTGGCGGCGTCTATGACTTTTTCACGGCCATCCTCATCGATAATTCGATTTAGATAAGCGTGGTCATAGATTTGAGGGATGAGTTTCATCATCTCCTTAACCGACTTCTTACCATCCGGTTCTTTGTCTGAAGATTCGGGGATAATCACGATGATTCCTTCTTCGACCCTATGTTGAAATAAAGGGTGAAGGAGGAGGGCTTTGAGTTCGCCCTCCGGAATCTCATTGATCCCTGGCATCAGGCGGCTGGTGAAGTTACAATAGTAGACGTTCTTACCGTTGTACTTGACTAAAGCCATTAGATTCCCTCCCCGATGGACAGTGAGAGTGGATAATAGATGATGATCCCACCGTATCGAGATTCGCAGTTGATGATAAACTCAAGGCCACGCTCTTGAGGTGGGTATTGAGTAAATGGCATTGGAATCTCCATCGTGAGCTTATCAGGGTTCTTCTCATAAGCGATCATGATGTCAACACCGCTAGGACCAGCTCCTTTCAGTTCAGGAACCCAATCAACAGTCGTGATGAAGGGGTTGTTCTGAATGAAGTACTCTAGGATCGTCGTATCGCTGTTTGCGGAACGAGGAGTTGAGGAGATCAAGGTGTATTGATCGATAGGGAGGATCAATGTGTTTGGCATTTCAACCCCGTTTGTAAGGGCCACAATGCCATTCGACAATTGGTTCATATCGCGCAAGATTTGATCAGGTGTTTTATTGACCCAAAGAGTTGATCCACCGGTACCATCGGCGGGTACGGAAGCTGCTGGGATATTTGGGTTATTAGTTAGACCCAGGATGTTGGCGGTATTATCTCCAAACCAAGCGAGCCTGTTTACTTTTTGGTCGTTGGCTCTTCGAGTGGCGTTTGCCTGACGTTGTGTGAGGCTTCGGCCTACAAACATCGCGGCTCTAATCTCCTGCATCGAATAGCCATAGCTAGCTCCAATGGATTTCACTGGAGTGATGAATTCCTTACCGCGAATATCGCAACGAGGAAAGTCGTCGGCATAACTCGAAATGATTCGAGCCAAACCGGTTTCTTCAAATGATTGGTACGTGATTGATTCCGCACCAGCTCCGGCCTCTGTGCTAACAGGAATTAGCTTGATGGCCTTGAGAGGAGGGAACTCAATGTCGTACGACTTTGATTTTATGTACTCGAGCTCACGAGCAAAGAACGCTGTCTCTCCCGCGTCGAGGTTAACGCTAACAATTTTATCCATTTTACCTTCTCCTTAGTTCGGCAAGTTGATTTCTAACGTTGCAAGAGCACCAGCGGTAGCCCCAACCGTGTATCTTGCAGTCGGAAGCGCAATAGCTCGGCCCCCATCTGAATCGGCACGGAATCCACCAGGGAGCAGAAGCCCGTTTGCAGCAAATCTCCAGTAAACTGGGCTATCGCTGGTTAGGGTTTGCTCTGCCGCTACATAGACACGACCTCTGGTAAGCAGAGATACGCAATCGCCCTGGAAATAAATCGGACTCCCAAATGATCCGAGAGGATTCAATGGGTTCGGTTTATTTTGAGTTCTTGCACCCACTCCATAGAAAGTGTCTTGAGTAGTATTTGTGATGGTTGCTGTGGCTTGCGATGCACCTGCCGTTACTACGAATGAGTTAACGATGGCGACACTTCCCTCTGTGGCTGTCACAGTAAGGGTGTGGTTGCTTGGATC
>CAYVDU010000055.1:0-8220 GCA_964450765.1 uncultured bacterium
CTTTTCTTGGATTTCTTTGAGCAGTTCTTTGGCAATTTGTGTTTCTAGAGGGGAGAGAGTCAAATGTTGAAAAAAAGAGGAACACTCTTCTAAAGAAAGCCCCGTAATCTCTTGAATTTTCTTTCCTCCGATTTTGGCTTCTGTTGGATAGGGTTTAATGCGGGATCCTAAGCAGGAAGAGCAGACTCCTTCCGTCATGAGAGCTGTCATTTTTTTGCGATACAGATCACTCTTTGCCTGGATGAGTCTTTCTTTGGCTTCATGAAGAACTCCTTTCCATTGAACATATTCCACCCAATGGCTTTTTTTCTCCGGATGCGTAAAAGACATCTTTGTCCATTTTTGAGCAATACCGTAGAGGAATGCTTGCTTTGCTTCTTCAGGAAGCGATTCCCATGGAGTTTTGATGTTGAAGCGATAAAGGCGGGCTAAATTGTTATAGATATTTCCATAGCGGACCGTATTGTAGGGGCTCGCAATCGCGCAGCAGTCTTCTGCAATGCTTAAATGAGGATTGATAATTTGAGATAGATTAAATTCGGAAGAAATTCCAAGTCCATGGCAAGAAGGACACATTCCTTCCGGATGATTGAAAGAAAAATCATGCGGTTGTAGAGGCCCATATGAAATATTTGATTTTTTGGCGTAGGCAAATTGAGAAAAGAGCGTTTCTTGATCTTGATCGATGTTGTAAACGCTAAAAAAGCCCTTGCCGAATTCAAGAGCGTTTCCGACGGCTTCAGCAATGCGAGGGAGGTCTGATGCCGTTGTTCGATCGATTACAATGTCAATATCATGAGATGCTTTTCTATCAAGTTCAATGGATTCTGTAAGATCCAAGATGTGACCATCGACACGGGCTTTTGTAAACCCTTTCGATACCAATTCTTGAAAATCTTGGCTAAATTCTCCTTTTGACCTTTTGCGTAAGGTGCTAAGAAAATGAGTTTTTCGTGCTTTGGCAAAGATTGGATTTCGGCAATGATTTTCTCTTTGCTTTGAGCTGCTACAGGTTCTTTGCTAATAGGACAATGAGGGATTCCTATTTTTGCAAAAAGAACCCTTAGGAAATCATAAATTCCTGTCATTGTTCCGACGGTAGAGCGTGGAGTGCGTCCCGCCGTTTTTTGTTCAATCGCAATCGTGGGAGCTATCCCTGAAATATCCTCAGCATCTGGTTTTGGTAAATCGCCGAGAGATCTGCGCACTTGATGAGATAAGGATTCTAAATAACGGCGTTGGCCTTCTACATAAATTGTATCGAATGCAAGAGATGATTTCCCTGATCCGGAAACTCCTGTAAAGACGATGAGTTCGCCCGGTCTTAGGCGTAAAGACACGTTTTTGAGATTATGGACTCGGACGTTTTTGAGGATAATATCAGGAGCTTTCATCGGATATGAGGAGTCAAGTATAGCCTTTATCTTTAATTATATTAAAAGGAAAATCGGTATGCGAAAGGGAGTGTTGTCAAAAAGCCACTCTTTTGAAGTGGCTTTTGTGTGAGATTTTTTGAGAATTAGAAGTCCAAGCGTGCAGAGAGTGTTAGGCCGTGTAGGAAGAGATTTCCTGTGGTACCGCTTCTGCCGTTGAGTATGTTTATGAATCGAACCATGGCGTTTTGATCCCATAGTATATTGAAATCATATCTCGCAGATAGATCAAAATAGTAGTTTTGATGATCAAGATAAGATCCCCAAGCTAGACCTAAGCCAAGTTCTGTTGTCGGACGCAGAACGTTGTATGGACGAAAGATTCTTGACGAAGCCGTTGTAAATGTTGTTGTGTTTTGTTGGTAGTTTCTTAAGTGGTCGTATCGAGTGTAAAGAAGGCTTGCACCCGCTTTTCCTTCAAAACGGAACCCAAGCCCTAACATCCAGTGTCCTACAGTTCCTAGCATCGGACCAAAGGCCCAGCTATGCGATTTGTTTTTTGATAATGTAAACTGCGTATGATTCAAAGGATTTGGGAAAGTCAGGTAGAAGTGTTGCCGGATCCAAAGAGCTCTTAGGCCGGCGTATGGAGTGATGGTGATTTGCGTTCCCTCGTAATAAGGACGGCTGAAGGCTACATCTAAGGAATCAAGATGCATTTTCCATTTTGAATGCACTTCTAAAGCAGTTATGCCCGGTCCTGCATTATCATATAGCCATTGACTGAGGGTAAATGGGGCTCCTTCAATTGTTCTGTTTATATGTCTTATTGTTTGGTGGAGCCATGTATATTCTATCCAACAAGTCCAATCATCATGGTTTGTACTTAATCCCAAACCTAACTTAAGACCGGGTTGATAATCGAAGTTTGGTAATGCTGTAGTGTGTGTAGAATTAGAAGTAGGTGATGTGAGCGAAGGGGAAATGGCTGCTGTTTCCATCGAGTCTTGAGACGTATGCCAATAGATGAAGCTTGCAAAAATATTAAGATCCCAACTATTTGCTACAGAAATACAAGCAGGCGCGTTGTATGCTGGAGAATAACAATTCGGAGCTGTTTTTAAACTTAATCCTTGTTCAAGGCAAGCGCAGGGGTTTTGAGATGTTTTACTTGTGTCTGCGAGGAGTGTTGATATGGATAGAATGGCAACAGATACTAGAGATAGTGTTTTGCTCATTTGTCACTTTCCTTGATTTTTTAAATGAAAGGCTTGAGCGTACGGAATCTTCTTTTTTTTTTAAAGAGTTTTTTATACCAACGAGATCCGAGCATTGGTTTTTGTAACAGAAATGATTCTTGAATCTTTTTTCGGTATGTTTTTATCTGTAGTTACAAGGTTTTTTTATTTTTTTTCTGCAATGAAGGACAAAGATCTATTGGCAATCTTAGTTGTTTTTCTGATCTTCTGAAAAAGAAAAGAGCCACTTTTTCGAAGCGGCTCCAGAACTAGATCTTGAGACTGTGATTTCTAACAACAATTAGAAGTCAAAGCGTGAAGATAATGTAAGACCATGGAGGTAAAGATTACCTGTGGTTCCGTTGATACCACTGAGGTTATTTACGAATCTGGCCATTACGTTTTGATCCCATAATACATTGAAATCATATCTTGCAGATAGATCCCAATAGTAGTTTTGGTTATCAAAGTAAGATCCCCATCCCAATCCTACACCGAGTTCTGCTGTTGGGCGGAGAACGTTGTAGTCATGGAAGCTTCTTGATGAAGCAGTTGTAGTCGTTAATGTTGTTTGCTGGTAATTTCTCAAGTGTGTGTACTGAGTATAGAGAATGCTTCCTCCGGCTTTTCCTTCAAAGCGGAATCCCATTCCTAACATCCAGTGTCCCATTGTTCCGAGCATTGGACCAACAGCCCAGCTATGTGATTTGTTTTTTGACAATCTGAATTCAGTGCCAGTTGCATTGGTAGGAACTGTCACATTGAATTGTTGACGGACCCAAAGACCTCTCATACCTGCGTATGGGGCAATTGTGATCTGTGTTCCTTCATAATAAGGGCGGCTGAAAGCTGCGTCTAACAAATCAAGATGCATTTTCCATTTTGAATGGACTTCTGAGCTAGAAATGCCTGTTGTAAACCACTGGCTGACTGTGAATGGAGCGTCTACAATAGCTGTGCTTGTGTGGTGCGTTGATTGGTGGAGCCATGTGTACTCTACCCAGCCGGTCCAATCATCATAGTTTGTGTCAAAGCCAAAACCAACTTTGAATCCAGGCTTATATTGGAAGCTTGGCTCTACCATTGCGTGTGTAGAAGTGTTCGTTGGGTCTGCTAGTACAGGAGCAATTGCTGCTGTTTCCATTGACTCTTGAGAAGTATGCCAATAGATAAAGCTAGCAAACAAGTTAAAATCCCAACCATTTCTTACAGAAATTGAAGCTGGAGCATTATATGCTGCAGAATAGCATTTTGGAGCTGTATTCAATCCCAATCCTTGCTCGAGGCACATGCATGGGTTGTTTGACTGGCTTTTTGTTGCCATGTCTGCAAACAATGTTGATGCAATCAATGCAGCAACTGAAGTTAGTGAAAACGTTTTACTCACTTTCATTTCTCCTTTAAGGAAAAGTTATTCAATCGCGAGTGTATCGAATAAAGATTTTTTTTCCTAACATTTTTTGCAAATTTATTGTAGTTAGGAGGTTAAAAGAATTGGCTGGAAGTTTTTTGACTCTCTTTTTTTTTGAGAGGATTTTTTTTATGTTTTTATTTTTTGGAATTTGCAAAAAAAAATAAAAAGATGAAAAAGAAATAAAAACTCAAATTGCTGGTTGTTCGTTGTTGAGTACGGACTGGAATGGTTCATCTCGAGCCTTTATACCGAAAAAGGTTCAAGAATCGGGTTTTAGACGAGATTGAAAGCTGCCAAATTTTCAAGAACGCAAAGCAGGTAGTATTCATCCAATACAAAGTACTTTGCGTTTTTTGAAAATTGTTGCTTTGAACTCGCCTAAAAACTGATTCTTCAATTATCTTCGGGTATATCCCCTCGTTAGGGAAGAGGTTCCCCTAACTTTGTTGAGAAGGATTCGATCTCAATCGTCTTGCTGTTCATTCAGCGGACGATTGACTAGCAGGGTTAATAGAAAGGGTTTAAGGCATGTTTACACGTACAAAAATTGTCTGCACGATTGGACCATCTGTGGCATCTTATGAAAAAATGGTGCAGCTTATTGAAGCCGGAATGAATGTGGCTAGATTGAATTTTAGTCATGGTACTCATGCAGAACATTTGAAAAATATTAAGAATTTAAAAAAAGCAAGAGAGAAGTTGCAAAAGCCACTTGCTTTGATGTTGGATATGAAAGGTCCTAAAATTCGTCTAGGTCAAATTCCTAATGATGTGATTTTGTTAAAGCCTAAACAAAAAATTCGTCTTGTCGCCATAGAAGATGCATCTTCAGATGCTATTTCTCTTCACCCTGCAGAAGTATTGTCGATTTTACATCCCGGAATGAAGATCCTTTTTGATGATGGATATATTGTGGGAGTTGTGGATTCTGTTGGGAAAAACGGCGTTGTGGTTGAGATTCAAAATGAAGGTCCTTTAAAAAGTAGAAAGGGAGTCAATATTCCTGGCGCGAAACTTCCTTTGCCGGCAATGACGGATGAAGATTTTGCAGATCTTGCTTTTGGCTGTGAGCATGGAGTTGATTTGATCGCAGCTTCTTTTGTGCGCTCTCAGCATCATCTTCTATTGGTGAAGGATTTTCTTGCAAAACAAGGATGTCCTGATTTGCCTGTGATTGCAAAAATAGAAAGTATTGAAGGATTAGAGAATTTTGATCGCATTTTGGAATCTGCGGATGGAATTATGGTGGCTAGGGGAGATTTGGGTGTTGAAGTGGATTTAGCGCTCGTCCCTCCGTTGCAAAAAATGATGATTCGGAAATGTTATTTAGCGTCTAAATCAGTGATTACCGCAACGCAGATGCTTGAGTCTATGATTACGAATCCTCGGCCTACACGGGCAGAAGTTTCTGATGTGGCGAATGCAATTTATGATGGCAGTTCAGCCATCATGTTATCGGCGGAAACGGCGGTGGGTAAATATCCGATAGAGACCGTTCTTTGCATGAAGAACATTGCCAAAGAAGCGGAAGCCGATTTCAAATATCGTCATTTTTTTGAAGAGAATTCTTTGAGAGATTGTGCGGGAATTGCTTCTTCTGTGGCTCTTGCTGCTGTACGTACGGCCTATAGTGCGAATGCGAAGGCGATTTTTTCTATTACAACCAGTCGAGAGACGACTCGCTTTGTATCTCGTTTAAGACCTGAAATGCCGGTGATTGCGATTGCGAAAGAAGAAAAATATTTTCATCAGCTCGGCTTAATTTGGGGAGTGATTCCTGTTTTTTGCCCTGATTGTACGAATTCTAAGCAAGCTTTTATGACGGCCGCTCGCTTTGCAATGGATCGAGGGATTATTGCATTTGGAGATGTGATTGTTGTAACGGCAGGTACTCCTTTTGGACAGAAGGGAATTATGAACATGATGCTTGTAGAGAGTGTCGGAGATATTTTGTTAAGAGCATCTCGAGGATTTGGGCTTAAGGTGAGCGGTCGGATTCTTTTTGTTGTATCGCCTGAAGAGCATTCTGAAGATAACATTCGCGGGAAAATTGTTGTGTTGCCTCGTTTTGATCATACATTTGTAAAAATCCTTGCCAAAGCAAAAGGGGTGATTTTGCAAAATAGCGCAGAAGATCGATTGTCGGAAGAGTATCTTGAGATGGAAAATCGCAGCGTAGGAGGATCTTTTGTCGTGCGCGCTCAAGGAGCAATGTCTATTTTACAGCCGGATGAAGAAGTTACGATTGATCCTGAGAAAGGGCTTATTTATAGAGGAAAAGAAGAATCATTTCAATTTTCCCATTTCCCAGGATAGTATGCTTAGTGCTGCAATCGGGGCTGTTTCTGCCCGGAGAATGTTCGGATTGATGTGGACTCCTGTTGCCTTTTCTGAAAGAAATGAAATCTCTTCCTTAGAAAATCCACTTTCCGGCCCCGTGATAAAAAGAAGGGGGAATTCTAGGGGTTCGAATGTTGTTTGAGCGGAGGATCTTACATCTCCGAAAAATATGCGTTTTGCTTTTAGACATAAGCGTTGCAGAGAATCGACTATTTCTATCGATGGCAGATAGAGCCGTTTTGATTGTTTGATGGCAGAAATGATGATGTGATCGAGTCTTTGCAATTGATGTTCTGAAAGATTTTCCTGTTTTGAATGTTCTGCAGGATAGAGAAAGAAGCTATCTGCTCCCAATTCTACGCCTTTTTCAATGATCCATTCGAGTTTGGAGGGCCTCATTAAAGGAATTCCCAACTGGATGCAGAGGGTAGTCTTGGGGCTATTCTGAAAGGATCGAATCTTGAGAATTGTTTTTTCTTTTTCGATTTTGATGATTTCGGCGCAAGCAATGCTCCCGAGCCCATTGATGAGGTCTACTTCTTCGCCGATCCTCATGCGCATGACGTGCGCAAGGTGGCGGTGTTCTTGGTCTTGGATTTCTACTGTTGGAGTATTGAGATTTTGGATATTTAGATAGAACCGTTCTTTATGCATATTAAATAGCTCCAGGTCTACAGAGGGATTTTTTGAAAATGGCCGAGAAATCGTTTTTTTCATCTTCTTTGAGATGTTCTTTCGCAAGCTCTCTTAAGATATTGATGTCGAGCACTTCGAATGCGCTAAGCTTTGTAAAATGGCGGTAAATCGGTTCATAGTTTGCAAAATTAAAGATGAGCTTGAAGCGAAAATCCAAGAGGAGAGTTTCTTTGATGTCCTTGTAGTAAACAATCTCATCGACTGTGATAGGGATTTGGTTTTGATAATGAGAGGGAACCATGAGAGAAAGAAATGTATTTTGATAGATTTCTTTGAGTGTTGCAAGATGTGGGATTAGTTCTTTTGTTTTCTCTTTTTCTTGGGGCAAAATAATGCAAATGCAGTCCTGACGAAATCGTTTATAGAGAATTCTGGGAGTTTGTTGTTTCCAACGGTTATGCTGCCAAAGCCATTCACCCGGGTTTTTCATGATGCTTTTTTGCATGAGAGTGAGAGCCTGATCCATCATGAGGAAAACAGCTTCTTCAAGCGGTTTTGTCATATCTGGCCAAATCGGATCTTCATAATGGATTTCATAGCCTTCAGGGATGCGCTGCGTGGATGCAAAAATGATAGGACAGTTTGTTTTGTAGGCAAGTAAAGCAGGAGCTGTGGATGTCCAGGCTCTTCTTCCAAAGAATGGAAATGAATAGCCGCTGTCCGGCATTCCTTGATCTCCTACAATCCCGATAAAAGAGCCTTTTTTGAGAGCGCGAAGACCTTCTAAAACGGCGTTTCTGGGATTGATGATTTTTCCGCCATTTTTTTCTCGGATGGAAACGATCCATCGATAGAGATATTTGTTTTTGATGGGTTTTCCGATGGCAATGCCTTTCATGCGAGAGGTTCCGTCGATGAATAAAACTTCCCAGTTTGCCTGATGACCGCAAAAGAAAATGATTCCTTTGCCTTGGTTATAGAGAGTCGTTGCTACTTCCGGATTTTTACAAAAAAGAATGCGTGAAAAATCTTTTTCTTGAGCAAGGCGAGGGTATTCAAGACAGTTAATAGCCAGGTTTTGGAATGATTTTTTTGCCATAGCAATTAGCTCTTCTTGAGAAAGATGTAAGTCGGTTGCCAAAGCAAGGTTGCTGAGGGTTCTTTTTCTAAAATCTCTCATACAATAGAAAGCAAGAATTCCTAAAATACTTGCGATTTT
>CAYVDU010000056.1:0-8187 GCA_964450765.1 uncultured bacterium
GTTTCAAAGATTCGACAAGAGCTTCCAGACGAACAACATCTTCGCGCAACAATTCCGTCATATCAGAATCTTGCTCGGAAGCCAATAAAGACTGGTTCTCTTGCAACTGTTTTTGAGATGAGAGAAGACGCTCCCAAATCTCTTTTAATTCAGTCAGCTGAGAATGCTCTTGAGACAGCTGACGATACCGCTTCTGATCGGACAAAGCATCAGGAGACCCCAACGCTGTCTCAACCTCAGAAAGTCGGTTCAACAGCCGCTGAACCTTTTCTATCACTTTTTCTTAGTCGTTTTAGATTTGACAGCAACTTTCTTCGCTTCTTCTTGCTTATCTTGCTCTTTTTTCACTTCTTCTACTTTACGCTGATACTTTTTCGCAAACTTATCAACACGACCTTCCGAGTCAATAAACTGCTTTGATTTGGTAAAGAACGGATGAGAGGAAGAAGAAATCGGAACTCTGGATAAAGGATATTCTTTTCCTTCAAACTGACCTTTCTCCTTTGGGTGGAGAGTACTACCAATCAGATAACTCGTCCCAGTAGAAGAATCGACAAAAAGAACCTCTTGATAAGGTGGATGTGTATTTTTTTTCATAAACCGTTTTTCCTTAAACAAAAGGGGTAGAATAGCGGTTGTCTTTCAAAAATACAAGGAGAAAATAAAAGCACATAAAAACTTAAGGATCAGCATGAGAAGAAAAGAGGAAGAGCTAGAGTCGCAGAAAAAGAAAAATATAAAGGACTTTCAACCGGATCAACTATATAGCCATTCCAGCTGAAAGACACCTATAGTGGATTAGACTACAGCTATTGTTCAATAACAGCTTGAAAAAGATCTGTTAAAATCTCAGACGCAGTCTCTCTTTTCCAAGAAAAGAGTTTGGAAGAGTCACTATAATAATCAAAATGAAGCCAACAATCAATCGGTGAACAAGTCGCGTCACTTCCAAAGATTTTTTCACTCGCAATCTCTCGAATCAAAGAATTAATTGTCACGCCATCTAACGTAACATCTACGCTTCTTCCATCTGATAATGTAATTTGACACTGATGCTTACAAGGATAACATTCAGCACACAAGCGAGAAATAGCAAGCCGCGCCACCATATCAGGCGAAACAACAGAATTATTGACTACAGGCGTCCTATCCAAAGAAAATGTACCCATCCTTACCCCCCTCTTAATTAATTCGACAACATTATAACAACAAACAAATAAAACAACAATCAATTCTAAATTATAGTAGATAGTTTTTTCTTTTTATTTCTCATCATTTCGAAAAAATGACGCATTAGAAAAGAAGCCTCTTCTTCCAAAACACGAGAAGTGATTTCAAGAGAATGCATGGGATGATTCATCGAGAAAAGATCAATCCAACTGCCATTTGCCCCTAGACGAAGATCGGGGGCCCCCCACACAAGCCGATCTAAACGAGACGCCAAAATCGCCCCAGCGCACATAGGACACGGCTCTAAAGTACAATATAAGGTAGCGCCTTCCAAACGCCAATTCTCTAACGCGGAAGTCCCCGACGTAATGCAAAGCATTTCTGCATGTGCTGTTGGATCATGCAATAACTCTACTTGATTATGTCCTCTTGCAATCACCTTCCCTCCGCGCACCAATACAGCCCCAACTGGAACCTCTTCTTTAGAGAGCGCCTTTTTTGCCTCTACCAAAGCTTCCTTCATAAAACGGATATCAAGTTCTTGAAGGGTCATCGGGCATTTAGCTGTTGCTGCAAAGCTCGGATCTGCTTTTTCAGAGCCTCTACATCCGTTGCATGTTTTTTTATCGCACCGAGAACCTTATCTTCACATTTTTTCTGAAGGCGAAGCATTTCTTCCTCATACTTAGACTTCATTTCTTCCATCGACCGCTTCTTAGCTTCTTCCAAAGAAACTGCTTGAGAAAGAGCTTCTTCTTTTTCAGCCTGATCCCTAAGTTCTGTCAAAATATTTTCGGTAAATACAACTTCATTTAAAACAGAGAATAAATATGTATTTAATGCTCCAAAAAACTTGAGAGATCCATCTACAATTTGACGGCTTTGATTCTCATCTAAATTTTTAATTGCGCTGAAATCATGATGAATACGACTTAAAGCTTCCGAAAAGTATTGATAAATTTCAGAATGATGAAATACCCAACGATTGACAATCCATTCATTTAAATCTTCATTATTTGATTGAATCAATTCCTTCTCGTAAAGTGCAATCATTTCTTCATTGGTAACACGATTTAAAGGACGGCTCCCAAAATGCACCCTATAAAAAGAAGGCATTTTAGCAAGATGCTCTACCTTAATATACTTTTTAATACTAGAAAGGATATAAGGAACCCAGGGCTGTAAAATCTGAAATTTATTTTTCATACACCACTCAAATTTTCATTGAAGAGAAAAAACATAACAAAAAAAGACCTAATGCTCAATACCATTCGGCAGATTTCTCCCCGCAAAAAATCTCCTCTGTTGAACATTTATCCAAAATCGAGTACAATCCTTCCGTATAATGTCTTAAACCTCAATGAGGAGAAATATCCTCCATGTCTTTAGATAAAGGGACCAAGGAAGAAATCACAAAAAAATTTCAGTTACATGAGAAGGACACCGGTTCTGCCGACGTTCAAATCGCCATTTTAACTGAAAGAATTGCGGAGCTCACAGAACACCTAAAAGTGGCTCCGAAAGACCACAGTTCACGTCTCGCACTACTCAAACTAGTCGGACAAAGACGCAAACTGCTTGATTATCTCAATTCGACAGACACCAAGCGCTACCAAAGCTTGATCGCCCGACTGAATTTGAGAAAGTAACAACTCGAGGGAGACATCCTCCCTCAAGTTTTCTTCAATTCCTACTGTTCATATTTTACAATGGGTTCGAACTGGTTTGTAAAAAGCTGGACACTTAAAGGAACCAAACTTCCCCACACCGTTAAAGCAATCATGTGCTCAACTCCTCCTCGAATAGAGTTACACAATCCATGAACAAGCACTTGAACTCCTCTTCCCGTCATGATTTCCCATCTAGACTGATCCAAATCTTCATCCGCTAAAAGACCCATTAAACCAAAGCCTACAAGCCCAGCACCCATTAACAACTGAATCTTTGCAACTTCACACCGCAAAGAAGACGACATCATCGAAAGAAAAGGAATTCCTGCTGCGACATTGAATCCCTTTTCCATCACAGTCAAAGCGCGAGCGATTTCCATCACGAACCTCTCGTTATTTTCGAAGAAATCTAAAAACATAATAAATTTTATTTCAAGAAAAAAGGTGAGACAGTCTTGTTTTTAATAGCTGCACAATTTAGACTGATCCATTTTTAGGAGTATTTTTTCATGTTACATAGAGAAACGATCACAGTTCCTGTAGGCGATCAAACCATTAAATTCGAAACCGGAAAAATCGCTCGCCAAGCGAACGGATCCGTCCTCGTGCATTCCGGAGAAACAGTTGTTTTTGCCTCCGCTTGCGCTGCGCCTCGACCCACAGAAGGCGTCGACTTCTTCCCACTTAGAGTCGATTACCAAGAAAAATTCTCATCTGCAGGTCGCACTGCCGGAGGATTCATTAAAAGAGAAGGACGTCCATCAGAAAGAGAAATCCTCACCAGCCGCCTCATCGATCGTCCTTTAAGACCTATGTTTGAGGAAGGATATTATAATGAGGTGCAACTCCTTTCTTATGTCTATTCTTATGACGGAGCCAATCTGCCAGATGTTCTTGCAATTTGCGCAGCGTCTGCAGCGCTCACGATTTCTGACATTCCGCTCATCAAACCCATTGGGGCTGTACGCGTAGGAAGAATCAACAATCACTTTATCGTCAATCCTTCCGCTGAAATGATGAAACAATCTTCTTTGGATTTAGTACTCGCCGGAACAGAAGATGCTATCTTAATGATTGAAGGATTTTGTGATTTCTTGACAGAAGAAGAAGTCATGCAAGCCATCGAAACAGGTCATAAAGCCATTCAAAGCATTTGCCATCATCTTGACGCTTGGGCAAAAAAAATCGGCAGACCAAAGAAAAAAGATACAATTCGAACAATTCCCAAAGAAGCGACGCATGCTGTCCATGCAGCAGCAACCACCCTCATTGATGCCGCTCTTCGGATCTCCGCAAAACAAGAAAGAGAAAAAACACTCGCAGAGATTCAGGAAAATGTTCTCAAAACATTAATCCCTGAAGGATCAGAATCATCTCATTTGAAAGCAGATGTCCTAGCGGCCTATAAAAACCTACAATCGTCCTTAATGCGTAAAATGGTCCTCGAAGAAAAAAGACGAATTGACGGAAGAGGACTCAAAGAGATTCGATTCATTGATATCGAACAATCCATATTACCAAGAACTCACGGAAGCGCTCTATTTACTCGTGGAGAGACGCAATCTTTAGCTGTCTGTACTCTCGGAGGAGAAAACAACGCCCAAAGATCTGAAGACCTCAACGGGGAAATTTCCCAACGATTTTATCTTCAATATTCATTTCCACCATTCTCCGTTGGAGAAGTGGGACGTGTCGGATCTCCAGGTCGAAGAGAAATCGGCCATGGGAAACTCGCAGAGAGAGCTCTTTCTGCAATCCTACCTAAACAAGAACAATTCCCTTATGTAATCCGCCTTGAATCCAATATCACAGAATCCAATGGTTCTTCTTCTATGGCTTCCGTTTGCGGCGGATGCCTTGCAATGATGGATGCTGCGGTTCCTATTAAACGCCCTGTTGCAGGAATTGCTATGGGTCTTGTTTTAGAATCAGGGAAATACGCAATTCTTTCCGATATTTTAGGTGCCGAAGATGCACTCGGAGATATGGACTTCAAAGTCACCGGCGATGATCGAGGCATCACGGCATTTCAAATGGACATTAAAGTAGAAGGGATCACCCACTCCATCATGAAAGATGCTCTTTCCCAAGCGAAAGAAGGCCGTGTGCATATCTTAAAAGAAATGCTCAAAGCATGTCCAACATCTCGCCAAGAAATGTCTTCCCATGCACCTCGGATTGAAACTCTACAAATCAAACCAAGTAAGATCGGAACTGTGATCGGGCCTGGGGGAAAACAGATTCGCGCGATTGTCGAAGAGACAGGCGTTCAAATTGACATCAATGATAGCGGCCTTGTCAGCATTGCTTCTTCAAATGGGGAGGCTATGGAAAAAGCAAAAGCCATCATTATCAATTTAACCTCTGAAATGGAAATTGGGAAAACTTACAAAGGTCGCATTACTTCCATGGTTCCTTTTGGAGTCTTTGTCGAAATCTTTGGAAAAGAAGGTCTTTGCCATATCTCGGAAATTTCCTTAAAACGAGTCCAAAATATTCAAGATATTCCATTCCGAGAAGGTGATTTCATCGAAGTCAAAGTTCTCGATATTGACGACCGAGGAAAAGTTCGCCTCAGTCATAGGGCAGTATTAGAACAGCAACAACCTTCTTAATAAAAAACGTATGAAACGTATTTGTGCAAATGAACTTGCTCAACATGAGCAAAATCAAGTGATAGTGCGTGGATGGCTCAATAACACAAGAGCATTTGGCAAACTCACATTCCTTTTACTCAGAGACCGCACAGGATTTGCACAAATCGTCATCGAAAATGAAGAAGAGATCAAAAAGATCTCTTCTCTTCAGCCGGGATCCATCCTTAAAATTCATGGAAAAGTAGTCCCTTCGCAAAGCGGATCATTGAAATGTGAAATTATCCATCCAACTATTGAAGTGGAAAATCCAATTTATGAAGTTCCTCCTGTTGAATACTACAAACCTGAAATCCATTCTGATTTAGAATTTATCCTCGATCATCGTCCTATCAGCCTACGGAATCGAGAACTGCAAGCTGTATTCAAGATTCAAGCAGAAATTGCCCATGCCTACCGGCTCTACATGCATGATCACGTAAAAGCCCACGAATACTTTGCACCCAATATCATCGGAGCATCGTCAGAAGGTGGAGCTGAATTTTTCAATGTTGACTACTTTGGATATCCAGCAACTCTTGCACAAAGCAGCCAACTCTATAAACAAATCATGGTCGGCGTCAATGAACGCGTCTTTGCTCTTATGCCTTTTTTCAGGGCAGAACCTTCACAGACATCACGGCATCTCTCTGAAGGAAAACAATTTGAATTTGAAATGGGATTTTTCGATCACTGGCATGAAATTTTAGATATCCAGGAAGGCTGCATCAAATTTATCCTTTCTCATATCCATAAGCAATGCGCACCGGAAATTGAAGTCTTAGGTGGAAAAATCATCAAGGCGCCCGCTCACATTCCATTTCCTCGATTGACATTTCAAGAAGCACAAGAACTCTATTATCAAAGAACAAAAATCGACGAAAGAAAAGAGCCCGACTTAAGTCCTGCGGCAGAAAGAGAACTTTGCGCATGGGCATCAGAAACGTTTGGCACAGACCTTGTCTTTGTCATCGACTGGCAAACCATAAAACGACCTTTCTACGCATATCCCAAAGAAGACAACTCCTCTTTAACGAATACGTTTGATCTTCTTTGCGCAGGCACAGAAATCACATCCGGCGGACAGCGAAGACACACCTATAAATCCATGTTAGAAGGGATCGAATCCAAAGGCATGGATCCTAGTAATTTTGCAGATTACTTAAGTATTTTCCGTTATGGAATGCCTATCCACGGCGGCTTTGGCATGGGACTTGAACGTCTCACAATGACCCTTTTAAAACTCAAAAACATCCGCGAAGCATCACTATTTCCTTCCGATACAAAAAGAATTGCAGGAAACCGTATCAAAGCGCATCTCTTTTTCGGAGGAGAAAATATCCGCAACGAGATCATTCGTCTTTGCCATAAAAGAGATATCGCCTTTGAACATCTCACTCATCAAGAGACCCTCACCTCTGAAGAATCTGCAAACATCCGAAAAACGAAACTAGAAGAAGGCATTAAATCCCTCATTCTCCGAGGAAAATCCAGCAAAAAAAACTATCAATTCAATATTCCATCTCATTTAAAGCTCGATGCAAAAGCCGCCTCTGAAATTGTCGGAGAAAAATGTGAATTTGAATCTCCAGCCATCATCGAAGAGCGTTTTGGCCTGAAAGTAGGTGGAGTTCCCCCCTTCGGAAATCTACTTAATATCGATAACTATTTCGATGAAACCATCAAAAATGAAGCCAAATCCGCCTTTAATTGCGGTCTAACCACAGAATCTATTGTCATGGATTCCAAAGACCTCATTGCCCTTGCCGATCCAAAGTGGGGAAAATTTTCTAAATAACCTAAAAGAAATTCAAAAGACCTTTTAATCAAAGCATCTATGATCACCGATTTGTCTCAGCTTTCGCGCTAGCCAAAATATGCAATTTATAATTTAATCCACTATATATCCAGAATCCAAAACTCAAATGATGATCCCAACTTCATATCCACCCAGTTTCGGTATTTCTTCTTGCATTCTCAGCACGGATTTGTTTTTCTTCCAATATTGCAGAATTTTTATGTACTTCTATGAGAGCAGCTGCAAATAGAGGATGCATCGATCCAGTCGGTGTTGCATCACCTGAGTTAGTTACTGAAGCATTTCCAAATGGGATACAACGTCTGCCTATATCAATCTGCCCATATAAATTAGAGACGTTATAAACCCCCCGATTTCCAGTTTCTTTCCCAATCGTAGATAAACTCTTGAAAAATTCAATTGCTGCATCACAATGCATACCTGTAAATCGTAGGCTTCCTAATTTTGAATTCCCTTCATAAGAATGAGAATCCGGGATATTTCCAACCGAAAAATCAACAAAACACCTAATATCAGCTAATAAAGACATAATTAATCCACGATTTTAATTAAAATTAATTATATCAGATATACATGTTTTTTGAACATAAATTCACATCAAAATAGACCTTTGAATTAAAAAATTACAAAACATTAACAGCAAGCATGTTATAATTTAATCCACTATACAACAAAACAAACACAAATCCGACCAATTAAAGGCTGCGCTGTTTCGGCCAACGCGAAAATTCGCTAAAATCCGGTAGTTATTACATCGCACTAATTATCAGCATGATAAACACTGTTATTATGCTTGTTTTTGGGAAAAAGCCGATAACAGCCTTAAAAAAGATAAAGAGTATATAGTCGATTGAATTTAAAATTACACATTTTGGCAGCGCCAAAGCGTCTAATT
>CAYVDU010000057.1:0-8124 GCA_964450765.1 uncultured bacterium
AGAGTTGCAGAGCTACTAGAGTCCCCTGGAGAAGCGCAAGTTCTCCTTGGACAAGATTTTGGTGCGCCAATTCTTTTTTTTGATCTTCAGTTAAAACGTTTACGGAAACGCTCTCTTGAGTCGGGGTAATGTATTTTCTCGGAAAGAACCGAGAAAATATTTTGCGAATAGGATTGGCTTGCAAAGTCATATTTTTACTGCCTAAAAATTTTGCCCTATTTTTTGCTGACTGAAGTCGTTTTTATGCAAAGACGCGGATTATAGATAAGGTCTATTTTTTTTCCCAGAGATAGAGATAAATAATTCAATTTAAGCTGTTTAAATATAAATAAAATACATTTTTTTAGTTTTTTTGATTTGCAATTTCAGTGATTTTTTTTCTATCTATTTTGATTCCGATTTTAGGAAATTCGTTAAGGATAAAAAGGGCTTTTGGGATTTTATATTTAGGCAGTAAGTCTTGTAAATGGTGTTGAATGTATGCAAGACTCAAGCGGTTGTTGTTTTCTATGCGTACAACGGCCGCAGGAACTTGTCCAAATTCTTCATGTTGTTTAGGGACGATGACAGCATCTAATATTTGGGGAATCGTTTTTATGTGTTTTTCAATTTCTTCCGGCTGAATATTTTCTCCGCCGCTGATGAATTGCCAGTCTTTTCTTCCGATGATTGTAAATCCGTATTGAGGGTGGTAGGCGGCGATGTCTTTTGTTTGAAACCAACCATCTTCTGTGAGCGGGCGCAAAATGGTGTTGTTTTCCAAATACCCTTCAAAAAGACAGTTTCCTTTGACCCAAATTTCTCCATCAACATGAAGATGGATTTCTCTTTTAGGAAGGGGCTCTCCCAGGTAATAGTGAGAGTCTATTTTGGGAGGATTTTTTGCAAAGAGAACCATCGATCCCATTTCGGTGAGGCCGTAAGTGATATAGATGGGAAGTTCATGCGGATACGATGCAATTGGCGATCCTCCGAGAAGAACGCATTTTAGATTTTTATAGATTGGAACTGATCGATAAAGATGAGTAGGGATGTAAGAGAGATGCGTGATGAGAGGATGATCGGCATTGAGGACGATCGCTGCTTTTGAGAGGATGCATCTGAGGATAATGGCCATGCCTCCCACGTGGAAGAGGGGTAAAGAAAGCAGGTAGCGGTCAGATTCTTTTAAAGACAGAGAAAAAGAGGCATTGGCGAGGAGTGTTTTGAGAGAAAGTACTGCGATTTTTGGAGTGCCGGTGGAGCCTGAGGTGAGAAGACATAAGGATTGCTCAAAAAATGGAACTCTTTTTTGAATCGATTCTATGTGGAATGGATGGTGGATGAAGTGGGTTGCTGATGCGCGGTTTACAAAGGATTCTATTTGTGTTTGAGGAAGTTTTGGATTGAGAGTCAAACAATTTGCCTTCAGTCTCCAAATGGCAAAGATGAGAGCGATGCATTCATGAGAGAGGAAGGGATAAAAAGCGACGAGATCTCCACAAGTAATGCCCGCCTGATGAAATTTTTGAACGTATATATCCGTGAGCCTATCGATTTCTTGGAATGTAAAGGACGTTGTTTTGTCAATGACGCATAGGAGAGAAGGAGCGTCGGATGCGCTTTTTTTTAAGGGGCAGTCGCAATGAGGCATAATTTTGAAAAATCAATGGGGCTTTGAGATCCTTCCCAGATTAAATAACCATTTTCTGCTTTTAAAGGAGGGAAGAGAATACTTTGGTTAAAATCTTCAAATGTGTCGAGACCGTGAGCGATTTGAGGATGAGCTTGTCTTGCAATTTGCAAAAGGCCGAGGCTGCTTTCATAGGAAGAGGAGAGTACAATCGGGGTTGTAGAGTGTGGAATATGTCCGAAGAGAGTCGGTTTCATGATGATTGCTTTTACATTTGGTAGTTTTTGATAAACGTCAGGATTTTGTCGAAAAGTTTCATCGATTGCAATGGGAAAATCGGTTTCTTGAACAAATCTGATAAGATCAGATGATTGTGTCGGTTCTTCTAGGTATTCAAAATCGGTTTTTTGAAAAAATGAGGCAAAGAAAATGGCTTCTTGAAGAGTCCACATCTGATTGCAGTCCAATCTCAGTCTATATTTGCCTATGTGCGGTTTTACGTATTCGATGGCCTGATGTGGGGTCATATGGCCTATTTTGATTTTCAGTGTGTGGCAGCCATTTTTTGGTGTGTTGAGAGAACAAAGAGGAATTTTGAGCGGCTTTGTAGAGAATGCAGTTTTTGCAGAGGCAATCCCAAATTGAGCAGATGGGCTTTTAGGTGGTATTTTAGAAAAAAGATAATCGAAGAGTTCTTTTCGAGTCTCTTCGAGTGTTTCTTGGCTCCAACCGGGAAGAGGGGCAATTTCACCAAAACCATCTTCGACTTGGATAATAAAACCCTTCCTTTGCCCTAATTTTTTAGAATCAATTGCGTATTCGTAGAGATGTTTAGGCATAGAAAATATAAAAAAGGAGTGTGTACAGCGTTAGAAGTAATGATGTTTTAGGAAGAAGAGGTATGAACTTTTGTGCTGTTTGGGAGGATATGCATTGGAAGGTGAGATAGGATGCATAAAGTAAAGAGAAAATTCCGCAAAAAAAGGCTCTGTTCATGAGAATGGGAATAAGCGATGCGGAAAGGATTAGAATTGAGTATTCCCACTTTCCAAACAGGGTTCCAAAGCGTACGATTAGTGTATTTTTCTTTGCTTTTCTATCGGTTGTTTCATCGCGTAAATTGTTAGCAACGAGAATCGCAGAAGAGAGAAGCCCCGGAGGCAGACTTAAAAGGATGAGGTTCATATTCCAAGAAAGCGTTTGTACATAATACGATCCGATGGTTGCAATTGGACCAAAGAACATAAATACAAACAGTTCCCCAAGTCCTATGTATCCAAGAGGTTTTGGTCCTGCCGTATATAAAATACCACAGGCAATGGCGATCAGGGCAAGAGCAAGTCCCCATGTACCGGTGATTTTTATCAGAGGGAATGCCATGGCAAGAGAGAGTGCAAAAGTAAAAATAATCCCTTTTTTCATGGATCTGAGCGGAATCCACCCTTCAGCCACGGCTCTTTTGGGGCCCTGTCTTTCTTGAGTGTCGGCGCCCTTGATAAAATCAAAGTAGTCATTGGCGAAATTAGTGCCGATTTGGATGCAGAGTGAAAAACAAAGGGTGCAAATGAAAATCCAAATATTGAATGCAACAGGTGCAGCCATGCTATTTGCGATGAGTACAGGACTGATGGACGCAATCCATGTTTTGGGTCTTGCTGCTAAAACCCAATATTTTAGAGAATTAAGAACGTTTTGGGAATTTAGAGAAATCCGGCTTTCGTTTTTGGTTGAATGCATTGCGTCCTTCTTGTCCTTCTTCTGTCATGTAATAGAGCATGGTTGCATTGCCTGCGAGCTCTTGCAAGCCTGTCTGGCCATCGCAGTCTGCATTGAGGGCCGATTTAAGACAGCGAATGGCGAGTGGTGAAAGCTGCATGATTTCTTTGCACCATTGTACAGTGGTCGTTTCTAATTGTTCGTAAGGGACAACGCAGTTGACAAGACCCATACTAAGAGCTTCTTGGGCGTTGTATTTCCGACATAAGAACCAAATTTCTCTCGCCTTTTTTTGTCCTACAATGCGTGAGAGATAGCTGGCTCCAAATCCACCATCAAAAGAACCAACGCGAGGACCTGTTTGTCCGAAGATTGCATTGTCTGCGGCAATGCTTAAGTCGCAAACAACATGAAGTACATGGCCGCCTCCGATGGCATAGCCTGCAATCATGGCAATCACAGGTTTTGGACAGGTGCGTATCTGTCTTTGAAAATCCAAAACATTGAGGCGATGCGTTCCTTGAAGATCTGCATATCCGGCATCTCCTCGAATTTTTTGATCTCCTCCGGAACAGAAAGCTTCTTTTCCTTTTCCTGTCAAAATAATGGTCCCAATGGAGGGGTCATTGCGTGCATTATTGAGTGCATCGATCATTTCATCGACAGTCAGAGGCCGAAATGCATTTCTGACTTCTTCTCGATTGATGGTGATTTTTGCAATGCCTTCCCATTTTTCGTAAAGAATATCTGTGTATGTTTTTGCTGTAGTCCAAGAAAGGAAGCGAGTGTCGTTTGCGATCATGATTGCTCTTTGTTTTGAGGGTAAGATTGTATATGAAGTTGTAAAAATTGTGCAAATGCAGATGGGTTTTCTAAGTGAACCATGTGTGCGGCATTGGGGATGATTGTTGCTTGAGGATGAATTTCTCGATATTTCATATCTTTTTCTCCCACAAGAATGAGCGCCTTTTTTGGTTTTATGAGAGGTTGTTTAGCAAGACTGAAATGTACGAGCGCTTTTGAGAGCTCCTGAGGGTCGTGCTCTAGGCGTTTTGTAAAATCGGGCTTAAAGTGATGAAAGATGGTTTGTTTATACCAAATTGTTAGAAAGTCCTCTAAAGGAAGCGAGGCGAGTTTTTGCGCCCATATTTGATCTTGAAGCAGTCTTTGTTTTTTTTCTTTTGTAGTGCGTAATCCAAAATGACTGGATGCCAGTGTGAGAGATGCGATTTTATGAGGAAAGGATTTTGCGTATTGTAGTGCAAGGCGTCCTCCTAAAGAATATCCGACAAGATGGAATTGATTGTAGGATGGCATCCATTCTGTGAAATCGGTGGTGAATGGAGTTTTTGAATGCCCAGGTAAGTTGATTGTAATGCAATGGTGATTGGGGAGAAAAGAGCAAACCGAGTGCCAGTCTAAAGGAGATCCTAGAAATCCATGCAGAAACACAATTGGGATATTACCGGCTGTTTGCATATATAGTCGTTTAAATCATCCTTGATAGTTTATGGCAGCTTTCGCGCTGCCATAAACTATCAAGGATGATTTAAACGACTATATATGTGCTAGTTTTTGCGTCAGTTCCTTTTGGAATTGGGCATTTTTTTTGCGATCTGTGATGAGTTCTATAATGCCATGAGAAGGAAGTTTGCTTGAGAGTTCTTGTAAACGTACGTAAGGGATCTGAAACATGTGTGCAATCGCTTCAAAATTCCACTCATGAGAGGCTGCAAATAGGGTGTCTAAAAAAGGAGAGTTTTTAGAAGGGAGATGATCAAAAATACTTCCTCCAAAATTGTTTGCAATGATGAGAAGAATGGGTCTATTTTTTAAAAGTACAAAAGAGTTTAAGTCATGTAGAGCTGTTTGATCTCCAATGAATGCGATCATCGGAGATTGCAGTCCGTCAGATAAACCTGCGATGGTGGCTATATTTCCATCAATTCCGGAAACTCCGCGATTGGCAAAGATCAATGAGCATTTTTTTGGAAAAAAAATTGGTCTGCGTAACGAATCGACATGCTATTTCCGAAATAAATAGGTCGGCCTGTATCGAGAAATTGCATGCTATGAGCTTCTGTAAAAGGAGATTGAAAATGATCATTAAGTAACGAATGAATGGTTTTGTCGAGGACTTGCCATTCGGAGAGCCAAGAGGCGTTGCTTGGAGTAATGCAGCAAGTTTCACAGAAAGGTTGAATATCTGATGAAATCTGATGAGAAATTCTTCTTTCCGGATCCTGAAGGTCATTGAAAGGATTTACAAAAGTAATGGGTGTATTTTCCCCAAAAGAGAGGATATGTTTTGAGATAAATGCATCGCCAAAATAGAGGATATGATCCGGTTTGAAATCGATGTTATTTTGAAGAATAAAATGAAAATGACGAATTTGTTCGTCCGTGGCAAAGTGTCTGGCATTGGAGAGAATGTCTGCAAAAACGGGCCATCTTAATCTTTTTGCAAGGGCAAGGATGGGCGTTGGATTCGTAATATTTCCTCCAATGAGGATGATTCCTTTTTTTGCGTCTGTTTTAAAGGGGAGGGCTATTTTTTGAGAAAATATATGATGAATGGGTTTACCGAAAGATGGGATTTGAGATATGTAGAGAGGTTCTTGAAAGGGACAATTCAGTTGTACGGGGCCGGGAGTTCCTTCTAAGCTTTGAAAAACTGCTTGAGCAGTAATGGAACGGATCATTTTCTCATTAAGATGAGGAGTTAGGTCGAATTGCCATTTGGTGATGGAGTTAAATAGCTGAAGTTGTTCTGTTGTTTGGTTAGCACCGCATTGACGGAGTTCTTGGGGTCGATCTGCCGTTAGTAAGATGAGAGGTGTCTTGCTGTGATAAGCTTCCATGCAAGCAGGGATGAGATTAGCAACAGCGGTTCCTGATGTTGTAATGATGGCGGTTGGCGTTTTTGTTGCTTTGCTGAATCCTAGAGCATAAAAGCCGAGTCCTCTTTCGTCGAAATGAATCGTTGTTTTTGCTTTTGGGTGTTCTTTTGCGCTGATAGCAAGAGGTGCACTTCTAGATCCCGGGGCAATGCAAAATTGTATGATTCCTTGTGAGACGAGTTGATCAATTATGTGAGCAGCATATGTCATGTGATGAAGTGGAATTTTTGTGGCATTGATTGCAAATCATCTTAAAACTGAGAATGATTTTCCTCACGATAAAAATGATCTAATAATGTTCGAGACTTTCGAAAAATTTTGGCGCCCTCAAAAGTTTTTTTGAGGGCGTGCTGTCTAGCTATTTTTATTTAGGAAGCAATCCGTTGACCCAATTTATTATTCGACGTTGAAAAGAAATCGGCTCGTCCTTTGTGTCGTTTTCGCGGTAAGGTTGTGTTGCTGCTGGTATAACTGGTTGTGATGAGTAATCTTGTGGTGGCCGCAACGCCAATGATTGCAATGGTTCTACGTTTCCGTGTTGTGGTAACAGAGGTGCTCTTCCACGTCTGTTTGAAGTGCTTGATGCTGCGGCAGCTGCATTGTCAGAAGAGTGTCTTGGGGCAAAGTGAACTTTACCTTCCTTGGATATAGTTGCGAAATAATGTCGAGCAATAAGCTCTAGGTCCGTAGCGGAGATAAGTGCGGCTAAAGGAACTTCTCGTTTTTGGGAATCGAAAGCTTGTATTTCTCTAGAGTCGGGATCAAATCTTAAGTCTATTAATGAGTGTCCCGTCTTTTCTAAAGGGATCATTAGATGTCGGAAGTCTGGTAATCTATCTGATCTTGATGCTGCGGCAGTTTCTTTGGCAGAAGTGTGTCTTTCGACGAAGTAAACTTCATCTGTCTCGGATATCATTGCCAAACAATTGTGCATAATAGCTCCTATTTGACGGCCGGAGACAGGTGTGGCCAAGGGAATTTGTCGGCCTTTGGGATCGAAAGCTTGTACTTCGTCAGTGTCGGGATTCAAGCGTAAGCCTACTCTGTAGTATGGACCGTCTTTTACAGGCATCGCTAGATATCGGTAGTCGGGCCAGTTAACTGTTGAGGTCATAGATTTCCTCTTGTTAAAATTTGAAAGCGCGAAGGATTCTAATTTTTAATACATAAATTGTCAAAAGTAATTACGTATTCGGTGCGATATATACTGTTGAGGAGTTGTTGTGTTATCAACGTGTTGGGTCTTCTGTTGTTAAATGATCGTATTTTCAAGATTTATTCGAGTCAATGCAATCATCTTCTTTTAATCCAAAATGACTGGCTGCTAGTGTGAGAGATGCAATTTTATGGGGAAAGTATTTTGCGTATTGCAGAGCAAGACGACCTCCCAAAGAATATCCGACAAGATGGAGTTTGTTGAAAGAGGGCATCCATGTTGAAAAATCGGAGGAGAACGGGGTTTTTGAATCCCCTGGTAGGTTGATTGTCATGCAATGGTGATTGGGGAGAAAAGAGCAAAGCGACTGCCAGTCTAAAGAAGATCCCAGAAACCCATGCAGAAACACAATGGGGGATATTACCGTCTGTTTGCATATATATGTGCTAGTTTTTGCGTCAGTTCCTTTTGGAATTGGGCATTCTTTCTGCGATCTGTGATGAGTTCTATAATGCCATGAGAAGGAAGCTTGCTCGGAAGTTCTGTCAAGCGTAGGTAAGGAATTTGAAACATCTGTGCGATAGCTTCAAAATTCCACTCGTGAGAGGCTGCAAATAAAGAATCTAAAAAGGGGGAGTTTTTAGAAGGAAGATAATCAAAAATGCTTCCTCCAAAATTGTTTGCGATGATGAGAAGAATGGGTCTATTTTTTAAAAGTACAAAAGAGTTTAAGTCATGTA
>CAYVDU010000058.1:0-5730 GCA_964450765.1 uncultured bacterium
TTGGATTTTTTTCCTCGAATTGGAGGAGGGCGTTTGCTTCTTTGCTTGTTTTAGTGAGGGAAAACACGACATGAGCTGCCCTTTCAAGGATATGGGCTTCGTATTCTTTGCTATTTTTGGATACATAAGAGAAGAAAGATGGGTCGATGTGAGAGGATATGTTTCTTTGAACAACGACTTCTTTTTCGTTGTCAGTCGGAGGGGAAAGCGAGAGTTGTGCCGGAGGGAATGAAATTAACGCTCCTGCGCGGGGAAGAAATTTGCGGAAAAGGTCAGCATCTTTTTTTTGTTTAAACAAAAGAGAAATTTCTTTTGGGTTTTCCTTCTTAAGAGAGATGGATGTAGGTTGTATATGCAAAAGATCGGAGAAAGATTCTAACCATTTCTTTGACTCTTCTTCCAGATGGTTGATTCTGTTTTGGATTTGTACGCTAATGGCCTGGCTTTGTTTTGCGGAGATAGGTTCATGAAGGGGTTGGAGATAGTAAAAAAGGGTAGGTAGAATGTTGTAAATGGTTAAGCATAAAACGCTCAATATAAGGAGGGTTTGCCATTTTCGGTTTGTTTTCATGGTCTTTTCTCGATCTCTAAATTCTGGTTACATGATGATGACATGGGTATATAGAGCATATTCAAAGTGGTAGATCTTGTCTACATATCTTCTGATCTTATATGCTCGGTCTAACTTTTATTAATTTGGCTGAAAATCAACCTCAAAGTGAGGTTTCAAGAGTCGCCTGCGTTTTATATTTAGGGGATGGTTATGAGAAAAGGTTCAGGTATTGCTGTCATTGGCACACAGTGGGGTGATGAAGGCAAGGGGAAGATTGTCGATCTTTTTTCTTCGTCTGCTAAACACATTGCCAGAGCGCAAGGAGGCAATAATGCAGGGCATACGATTGTTGTTGGGGATTTGGAGTATAAATTTCATTTGATTCCCTCCGGTATTTTGTATCCTCATACGAAGTGCTATATTGGCGGCGGGGTTGTGGTAGATCCTCAGAGTCTTTTAGTAGAGCTTCAAACGTTGAAATCCCAAGGAATTTCTTTTTCCCATCGCTTGTTTTTGTCTTCCTATGCGCATCTTGTCTTCCCTTATCACAAATTAATCGATCAGTTGTCTGAGGAAAAGAAAGGTTCTCGTTCCATTGGGACGACAAAAAAAGGAATCGGACCTTGTTATGTGGATAAGGTAAATCGGTGCGGAATTCGAGTGGCAGATTTGCTTGCGCCCTCTTTTAAAGATGTTTTACATGAGGTTCTTCTCAAGAAAAATGAAGAAATTCAGGCTCTGTACGGACATGCTCCGCTAGACTATCAAGAGATCCTGAAAGAATACCTAGGGTATGTAGAAAAATTAAGGCAGCTCACGGCTCCGGTTGAGGAGATGTTGTATGAAGCCAATCGAAGACAGGAAAATATTTTATTTGAAGGCGCTCAGGGAACTTTTTTGGATGTCACTTTTGGAACGTATCCATTTGTGACTTCTTCGTGCACATTGTCTGGAGGCATTTGCTCCGGTCTTGGATTGGGGCCGTCCCAAGTGGGCCGTACGGTGGGTGTGACAAAGGCCTATATGACGCGAGTGGGTCATGGTCCTTTTCCAACGGAGTTGAGTGCTGAGGAGCTCTCTTATTTTCCGGACCATACAACATCCAGAGAAATTGGAACGACAACGGGTCGAAAAAGGAGGATTGGATGGTTTGATGCATTTTTAGTGCGTCATGCAATTCGTTTGAATGGTGTAGATACGTTGGCTGTGATGAAGTTGGATATTTTGGATGATGTTGAAGAAATTCTTATTTGCAATGGATACAAACATTGTTCATCTTTTCCCGCGACGGTTGCCGAGCTTTCTTCTGTGGTTCCGATTTATGAGAGACATCCTGGCTGGAAAACCTCTACAAGAGATGTTTCTGTATATCATGATTTGCCATCTGCTGCAAAAGCATATTTGAGAAGGTTGGAGGAGCTGTGTGAAGTTCCGATAGGCGTTGTGTCGGTTGGTCCTCAGAGAGAAAAAACAATTTGGCTAGATCGATTTTTTGAGGATGGAGCGCCATGATTATGGAGGCAACGGCTCTTAACGGATGTTGTCATGCGTCAGTGAATGGAGAAAAATCACTGATTTCATTGATTGACAGAAGTAAAGTACCAAAGCATGTAGCGATTATTATGGACGGGAATCGTCGTTGGGCGAAGCAGAGAGGTCTCGATTCTGTGATGGGGCATTGGGAAGGGGCGGAAACTTTAATGGATGTGGTTAAGGTAGCTGCAGATCTAGGAGTTCAGACATTGACCGTCTATTCTTTTTCCACAGAAAATTGGGAAAGACCAAGCCATGAAGTTGAATCTTTAATGCAGATCTTTGAGCTTTATTTGGTATCTAAAAGAGAGTTGATGGTTGAAAAAGGGATTCGGTTGGATGCCATTGGAGATATCTCTCGCTTTCCGGAAGCTATTCAGAAGGCTTTAGAGGAAACGAGGGAGCTGACGAAGGACGGAAGTCGGATTAACTTAGTCCTCGCTTTAAATTATGGTGCGCGTGATGAAATTCGAAGAGCTATCTTGAAGATTTTAGAAGATCATAAAGATCGAAAAATTTCTAAAGACATGTTGACAGAAGAGTGCATTGCTCAGTATCTAGATACGGGTCAGTGGGGAGATCCGGACTTTTTGATTCGTACAAGCGGAGAGCTTAGGGTTAGTAATTTTTTACTTTGGCAAATCTGTTATACGGAGATTTATGTGACGGATGTATTATGGCCAGATTTTTCTAAAGTGGATTTTTATAAAGCAATTTTAGATTTTCAAAATAGAGCAAGGCGATATGGAGGAGTATGAAGGATTTAAGTAACCGCTTTATATTGACAGGGATAGCCATCCCTTTGGTGTTTTGTTTGGTTATTTTTGCATTCCATCCTCTGGTTCAGTATATTGTGGCTCTTGTCGTTGGAGCTCTGGCCTGTATTGCGAATTGGGAGTATGAGCAATTTGTCAGGGAGAAAGGGGGGTATATGCAGATTCCTCTTCTGACAGTTTTTGTTTTTTTGGAAGTCATTTCTTTTTTCTTGTTTGCAGTTAATACAAGCTTTGTAAGCGCTCCTTTCGTTTTATTTTTTGTTTTCTTTTTGTCTTTGTTTGTTCTTCATTTTAAAAATAAAGACGGGGCTATTATTGATTTAGCGGTTTCTTCCTTTGGGCTGATGTATATCGCTGTGCCGATGGGGATGTTGCTGTCTATTTTGTATTTTCAGGGAGATCAGGATGGCAGATGGTGGATTGCTTACGTACTGGTTGTGACTAAAATTGCGGATATTGGAGCTTATTTTGCCGGGAATTTGTTTGGAAAACGAAAATTAGCACCTCATATTAGTCCTGGGAAAACAGTGGAGGGCGCTATATTCGGGTTGGTTTGCGCTCTTGCAGCAAGTTTTTGTTTTTATGTTTTAGGTGAGAGAGGATTGATTCAAGGCTTTGTCTTGGGAAAGGCGTCTTGTCTCTTTCTGGGTTTGATTTTGGGTGTGTTAGGGCCTTTGGGAGATTTATCCGAGTCTTTGTTAAAAAGGGATGCTAATAAAAAAGACAGTAATCGCTTGCCTGGGGTTGGCGGTATTTTAGATATGGTTGATTCTTTGTTATTTAATATCCCTGTTATTTATTTTTATTTATACCTTGTAAAAATATGATTGTTGTTATTGATGGTCCATCAGGAACGGGTAAGTCGACTGTTGAAAGAGAAGTTGCAAAACAGCTTGGTTTTGTTTTTTTTGATACGGGAGCTATGTATCGATGTTTTGCATGGAAGGTCTTGCAAAGGAAGATAGATCCGGCAGAAGAAGCTCAAGTGTCCTCTTTAGCAGAAGAGTTTGATTTTGAGATTAGAGACGAGGATGGGGAAAAGCGGTATCTTGTGAGTGGCGAGGATGTGACAAAAAGCATTCGCTCTCGAGAGATTTCGACGATTTCCTCTCAAATTTCTATCTATTCTCGTGTAAGACGAATTCTTGTAAAAAAACAAAGACAGTTTGCCCTTCGTGTCAATGCAGTTTTTGAAGGCCGTGACATGGGGACTGTTGTATTTCCTGATGCCGATTTAAAAATTTTTCTTACGGCGGAGCCTTCCGTGCGTGCAGAAAGAAGATATCAGGAGCTGATTGGTAAGTTTCCCGATGTTTCTTCTGATTTAACAAGAGAGCAAATTTTTCAAGAAATGCAGAAGCGGGATTTGAATGATGAAACTCGAGCTGTTTCTCCTTTGCGCCAGGCTTCTGATGCTATTTTGATTGATACGTCTTATTTAAGTATTTCTGAAGTAGTGGATCGGATTATTCAGTTAAAATCTGAAGTGAAATCAAAAGTCTCTGGAATGAAGGCGTCCTATTGGTTGGTTTATACTTTGGCTCGTTTCTTTTTTAAGCTGTTTTTTCGTTTAAAAATTTATGGATTAAAGCATTTTCGTCCAGGGGCTGGGTTGATCGTTGCAAATCATTCTTCTTTCTACGATCCCCCTGTACTATCGATTTCTTGTCCTGAAGAGGTTCATTTTTTAGCAAAAGAATCTTTATTTCGCATCCCTCTTTTAGGGAGGTTGATCCATACGTTGAATACGCATCCTATTTCTAAAGATACAAGCGATATGGCTGTCTTTAAGAAAATAGTGGAGTTATTACAAAAAAAGAATAAGGTAATCCTCTTCCCTGAAGGGAAGAGATCTCCGGATGGGCAGATACAGCCTTTTCAAAGAGGTCTTGGTTTTTTAGCTGTAAAAGCAAAATGTTCTGTATTTCCTGCTTATTTGCATGGTGTTTTTGAAGCTTGGCCGATTTCTTCTAAATTTCCGCGGCCTTGGGGAAAAATAACATGTGTGTTTGGTTCTCCCATTGAGTGGGACGAATTTGAAGACTTGCCAAAGAAAGAGGCAGAACAAAGGCTGATGGAAAAGAGTTTTCAGTCGATAGAAAATCTGAGAAGGTGGTATGAGTCAGGTGCTATCGGAGATCCTCCGTAAGGAGCTATTGTGCAAAAAATTCTTGGAACTAAAGATGTCTTTCTTATGTCTATTGCGGCCAATATGGGGCCAAGATGGATTGCGATTGCCGCCGCGCTCGGTCCCGTCTCTTTGTTATTTTGGTTGATTGGCGCTCTGTTTTTTTTACTGCCGATCTCTTTGGTTGTGATTGAGTTTGCAACGCGTTATCCTGAAGAGGGGGGGATGTCCGTATGGGTAGGTAAAATATTAGGAAGAAAAGCTTCTTTTATTACTTCTTGGTGTTACTGGATCAATAATTTCTTTTTTTATCCGGCAATTCTCACCTTTTTCGCGACGAGTATTGTCTATGCTTTTGGCAGGCCTGATTTAGCAAAGAATGAAACATTCATTACTTGTACGGTGATTATTGCCTTCTGGCTCATTCTTTTTTTGACTTTGTTTGGGATTCGAATGAGTAAGGTGGTGAGTGCTTTTGGCGGCTTTGGATCTTTTGTTGTGTTTGGAGTTCTGATTATTTTGGGTTTTGGCTCTTTTTTATTATTTTCTCAAAGTCAGACATCATTTACGGTTTCTTCTTTTTTCCCTAGTGGGTCTTTATCAAGTAATTTGTCGTCGCTTTCTCTTTTGATCTTTGCTTTGGCGGGAGTAGAAGTAATTCCAACTCTTGCAAATTCGATCCGAAAGCCAGAATTGGTTCTTCCCAAGGCTCTTACGTATTTTGCTTTCTCTATTTTTTT
>CAYVDU010000058.1:5740-7790 GCA_964450765.1 uncultured bacterium
TGCGTATGCATTAGCAACATTAGCGATGCAAGTGATTTTAAGTCCTACAGAAATCAAGGCGACCACAGGGCTTGTCGAGGCATTTCATCTTGTGGGTGTAAAATTTGATCTTCCTTATTTAGCTCGTTTCATTGCTTTATTGATCTCTGTGAGTGAGTTGGCAGCATTGATGCTTTGGATTTTGGCTCCTGCAGTTATGTTTTTTAAATCGACTGAGCGAGGGATTTTGCCGGATTTTTTTCATCGAGAAAATAAGAATGGAATTCCTGTGAACGCACTGATTTCAGAAGGAATTTTAGTGACGTTGATTATCTTGGCAACGAGCTTATTGCCGAGTGTGAATTTGATGTATCAAGCTCTTATGCTAATGACGACGGTTATTTATTTTATTCCTTATCTTCTTTTGATGATTGCGTATGTTCGTTTTAAATGGGTTGGGGGAAAGGGAAGCTATGTAGTTCCTGGAGGCAAGGTGGGATCTTTAATTTTAAGCTCTTTTGTGTTAATTGTTTTGCTTTTTGCAATTGCAGTTAGTTTTGTTCCAACGGACAATTTAGTTGGATTTAGAGAGATTTTTATTTATGAAGCCGAGCTTATTGGAGGGACTGTAGTGGTTGTTTTGATGGGGCTATTATTTTATAGATTTCGTTCTCAGTCATAGACGAAGTTTCGACCTTGGAGTGTATACGTGAAAGTTCCTGTGATAGTAAATTACTTTGTTTCCCTTTTTATGCTTTGCAGTCCGCTCACTGCAATTCCTGCATTTTTGAGTGTGACTCAAGGAAGGGGTAGAGATGAGAGACGGCGTGTTGGTTTGTGGCTTGGGATTTCTGTTTCCATTATTTTGGTGATTGCTACATGGATTGGGGGTCCTTTTTTGAGTGTTTTGGGAATTCGTATTCCTGCATTTCAATGTGCAGGGGGAATTGTTGTTTTTTTATTGGGTCTTTCTATGTTGTATGCTCAGCCAAGCCCTATTCGAGAAGGAGATGAACATACAAAAGCAGAAATCCCTATTGTTCCTTTAGCAATCCCGATGATGGCAGGGCCGGGAGCATTGAGCGGTGTTATTTTGGCATCCAACATTTATTCTTCTTTAGGAGATCGGGTGGTTCTTTCTATTTGCGGTGTATTGGTGGGGGCTTTTACTGCTCTTATTTTTTACTTTGCAGCGCAATTAGAAAAGAAATTAGGAGTTTCAGGATTGAATGTGATTACGCGTATTGGAGGATTGATCTTGGCGTCTTTGGCTGTTGAGCTTTTTGCTCAGGGCGTTGAGGGATTGTTTATGGCAACATAAGGAAAATTGACTTAATACTACAGCTTTTGCGATTCTCGAGTTCATAGATTTTGACAGATGGAGATATTATGGGAGAAAAAGATTCTTTTAAACATTTAACGGATGCGAATTTTGCAAAAGAAATTGCAAAAGGTGTTGTTCTTGTTGATTTTCATGCGAATTGGTGCGGTCCTTGCCGGATGCTGGCTCCTGTCTTAGAGCAAGTGGCCAAAGAATTAGGCACTAAAGCATCTGTCGTAAAGGTAGATATTGATACTGAGCAAGCAACGGCAGCGCAATATCAAATCACTTCTGTTCCAACGATGATTTTGTTCAAAAATGGAAAAGAGGTGAATCGCTTGATTGGTCTTAAAAACGCGGCAGCTGTGAAAGATTTTGTTCTTGCAGCTGTCTAAAAAATAGAGTTTTTTGTATATCAGAGATGTCTTTGATATAGCTTCTAAATTTTATGGCCCGGTTTTTGATTTTGGCAGGTTTTTTCTTAATCGCTTCCGGGCTCGTTTTGCATTTTAAAATCGATATTCCTTATCTTGCGGGATGGATCGGGCAGCTTCCGGGAGATATTGTAATCCGTAAAAAACACCTGATCATCTATTTTCCGTTAATGACTTCGCTTCTGCTGAGCGCTGTGGTGTCTATTGTTCTGTCTTGTTTGTTTAAACGATCTCAGTAGGAAGAGTGTTCGTTTTTCTCAATGCTTCGTAAAGAACAATTGCCGCGCTATTGGCAAGATTTAGGCATCGAGCATTC
>CAYVDU010000059.1:0-4322 GCA_964450765.1 uncultured bacterium
CAAAGAAATCCAAGAAAAGCTCTCCTTCCTGATCAACGTAGGACTTGACTATCTCTCTTTAGATCGCACATCGCCGACTTTGAGTGGAGGTGAATCGCAAAGAGTGCGCCTTGCTTCTCAAATCGGAGCTGGTCTTGTCGGCGCCATTTACGTGCTCGATGAACCTTCGATTGGTCTACATCCAAGCGATCATCACCGCCTCGTTGATACTCTTCTTCGTTTGCGCAATTTAGGCAACACCGTCATTGTTGTAGAGCATGACATCGACACCATTTTAGCGGCAGACACCATTGTCGACGTTGGGCCTGGAGCAGGACAACACGGAGGAGAAATCTTATCCGTAGGCAATGTGGAAGACATCATCGCGAATCCTCGATCCATTACAGGCGCTTATCTTTCTCAAAAATTCACGATCTCAAAAAAGAAAAGAAAGCTCTCTACCAAAGAAAAAATCACGATCAAAGGGGCCTCTCATCACAATCTTCAAAATATCAATGTAAAAATCCCACTCGGCGGCCTCATCTGTGTTACGGGGGTTTCTGGGTCAGGAAAATCCTCTTTAATTACAGAAACTCTTTATCCTGCCTTAGCGAACCATCTCCACAATGCCACGTTAAATGTAGGAAAACACACAGCCATCGAGGGATTAGAACATATTGACAAAGTGATTTCCGTTGATCAATCTCCTTTAGGAAGAACGCCAAGATCCAACGCAGCCACCTATATCAAACTCTTTGATGACATCCGAGATCTCTTTTCCAATCTCCCTGAAAGCAAATTTCGGGGATTTGGCGCTGGTCATTTTAGCTTCAACGTCAAAGAAGGCTCTTGCTCTTACTGCGAAGGTCTTGGCCAGGTACGCATTGATATGGATTTTATGGAAGATGCCTGGATCGAGTGCCCTCAATGCAAAGGAAAACGATTCGATCCTGAAATTTTATCTATCCGCTATAAAAACAAAAGCATCGCAGACATTTTAGAAACCGATGTAGAACATGCTCTTCTTCTTTTTGATGCGATTCCAACCATTCGCAAAAAACTAGAGGTTCTTTCCAAGGTAGGTCTTGATTATCTTCATCTAGGACAACCATCAACCACTCTATCAGGAGGGGAGGCGCAGCGCATTAAGCTCGCAAAAGAACTCTCTCGTCCGCAAACAGGAAAAACTCTATACATTCTCGATGAACCAACCACAGGACTTCATTTCCATGACATTCAACGATTAATCCACATCCTCGATACTCTCGTTGAAAAGGGAAACACCGTTCTTGTCATTGAGCACAATCTAGATTTTATCCGCTCCTCCGATTGGATCATCGATCTTGGTCCTGGAGCTGGAATTCGCGGAGGAAATCTCATGGCAGAAGGTCCTGTTGAAACCATTATCAAACATGACTCACCAACAGCTAAAGTACTGAAAGAACCTTTTAAACCCCTTCTACACAAAAAAACATCTCTTGAGCACACCTCTCAAGAAATCTCGATTGAAGGAGCCTCTCAAAACAATTTAAAATCCGTCTCTTTGACCATTCCCAAAGGCTCCATTACTGTTTTTACAGGACCTTCCGGATCCGGCAAATCTTCGCTTGCTTTTGATACTCTCTATGCAGAAGGTCAGAGAAGATACACAGAAACACTCTCGTCCTATGCAAGGACTCTTGTAAAATCTCTTGCAAAGCCAAAAGTAGATCGCATTGATGGGCTATCTCCTTCAATTGCCCTCGAACAAAAAACAGGAGGTCTCAATCCTCGCAGCACCATAGGAACGCTCACAGAAGTTTATGATCTTTTGCGTATTTTATATGCACATTTAGGAACCGCTTTTGATCCGGAGACACAAGAAGAGATCAAACAAATTAGTAAAGAATATGTCGTTCAAAAAATTCTCTCTTTTCCAATCGGTGAAAAAATACACATTCTTTCCCCTCTTTCTTTGTCGAAAAAACAAACATTTGAAGAGCTCCTTACCGATCTTAATAAAGAAGGGTTCTTACGCATCCGGCTCAATCATACTTACTTTGAAATCGATACGCCCATTATTTTTGAAAAGAAAAGCAAAAATGAACTCTATCTCGTTGTCGATCGACTCGCCATCGATCCTAAAAATGAGAAAAGACTCTTTGAAGCAGTCGCAAAAGCAACAGAGCGTTCCAATGGCATTGTGGTCATAGCCCAAGAAAAAAAAGATCTCTATTTTAACCTAGCCTTCGCCGTCGAAAGCACAGGCAAATCCTACCCTTCGATTACACCTCAAACATTTTCATTCAACCATGACTCAGGAATGTGTTTAGAATGCCAAGGATTAGGACTTAACTACGGAGCCCATCTTTTAGAACATAAAGAAATATTAAAACTCTCTCTTCTAGATATTGCGGATCGTCTTTTCAAAGAAAAGGGATCTAAAGAAACCTACTCTCTTTTAGAAACTTACTTCACCAAATGCAATATTGATTGTGAAACATCGCTTAAAAATCTCTCTGAAGAAGCTCTAAATCTCATTTTCAATGGAGGACCGGACATTCAGCTAACTCTATCTAAAAAACCAAAAACTCTCATCACTCTTCGCTGGCAAGGTCTTGACCCATTTTTTGCAAAAGCTTCAAAAATGGCCGTCTCAGAACTCAAAGAAGCAATCCTACCTCTTCTGAAAGCAACTATCTGCGTGAGCTGCGAAGGATCTAGACTCAATCCACTAAGCAGAAATGTCCGCATCCAAAATATTTCACTTCCAGAATTCTGCAATCTCAGCATTCAAAATGCCTATGAATTTATCTCTCAAATTTCTCTACCGGAAGGCCATTTTTTAACAGAGATCTTATCCAAAATCCAAAAATCGCTCGATTTTTTACTCTCCATTGGACTTGGCTATCTTTCTTTAAGTAGATCAGCTCCTTCTTTGAGCGGCGGAGAAATCCAGCGCGTACGACTGGCTCGTCAATTAGGATCAGGACTTACCTCGTGTCTTTACATCCTCGATGAGCCGACCATTGGATTGCATCCTTTCAACAATGAACTCTTGAACAAAGCTCTTAAGAAATTGCGAGATCTCAATAACACACTCATTTTGGTAGAACACGATCCCCTCACCATCCAAATTGCAGATTATCTCGTTGATTTTGGACCCAAAGCAGGAAAAGAAGGGGGACAAATCACAGCCCAAGGTCCCCTCTCATCCATTCTAAACGATCCAAACTCCTTAACAGGTGCGTATCTAAGTAAAAGAAAAACCATCCCAACGCCTCAAAAAAGACGCCCCTTCTCCAAAGATATCCTCATCCAAAACGCCTCTTTGCATAATCTCAAAAATATTTCCCTTGCCATTCCCTACGGAGCCATCACCTGTTTTACAGGAGTTTCCGGCTCCGGCAAATCGACCCTCGTGCGCCACCTTTTAAAAACTGCTGCGGAAACATCCATCCAACAACCTCATAAACAAGGAATCATTCATCTATCAGGCGCAACCATTTCCGGTCTTCATCACTTCGAAAAAGTCATCACCATTGATCAAAGCCCTATCGGTCAAACAGCCAGATCCGATGTCAGCACCTACACCGATATCCAACCGCTCATCCGATCTCACCTTGCCATGCTTCCGGCGGCCAAAGCAAAGGGTTTAATGCCGGGACATTTTAGCCCAAATCACAAAAAAGGAATGTGCCGCACTTGCTGGGGGCTCGGATATAAAACAATCGACCTACAATTTTTGCCTTCTGTCAAAATAACCTGCGAATCGTGCAAAGGCTATCGACTCAATAGCATCTCTTTAGGAATCCAATATAAAGGGAAAAATTTCGGGGAAATTCTAAAACTCACCATCCAAGAAGCTCTTCAATTCTTTGAAGCCATCCCTAAAATCGCTAAACGACTCTCTCTTCTCGACTCCGTTGGACTTGCCTATTTACAACTAAACCAAGAACTCCACACCCTTTCTGGAGGAGAAGCGCAAAGACTCAGACTTTCTTATGAACTCGCCAAAAGAGAAACTGGGAAAACACTCTATCTAGTTGATGAACCAACTGTCGGCCTGCATAGCGAAGATATTGCTAAATTACTGCCGATCTTTCATAAACTTGCAGACAAAAAAAATACTCTTGTGATAATCGAACACAATATCGACGTCATCTTAAACGCCGATTACGTCATCGATCTCGGCCCCGATGCAGGCGTCTTCGGAGGCGAGATCATCGCTACAGGCACTCCTGAAGAAATCGCCAAATCACCAACATCAAAAACCGCAAAATACATCAAAGAAGCGCTAATAAAATAACAATTTTTACCTATGGTGTCCGCCGCCACCATGATGCCCACCACCACCGTGGTGA
>CAYVDU010000059.1:4332-7722 GCA_964450765.1 uncultured bacterium
TACCATCATGATAATGGCCTCTATGATGATAATGGTGAGGATATCCATGGCGATGATAATAGTGCCAATCATCAAACTCCCACTCTGACCCAAACCATATCCCATTATAAAATCCGGGACCATACCACCCATCTTGTTGATAATAGTACACAGTTCCATCATCATTTTCAGGACCTGTCTGATATTCAACACCGGCTCTTACCATCGCGCTCAAAGAACCACACAAAATAAAAAAAGACAAATAAAAAGCCTTTTTCATCACAACCTCTTTCAAATTCGCACAATCTCAAAAAAATCAAATTGACGCAACCGATTACTTCTTTATATTTTTAAATACAATCAAACTAACAACTTAAATAAATAAAGATTCATTTTTATAAAAAATACACATCCTGATATTACAAGATTATGACAGCGACTTCCATTATATCTATTAGTCTTGGAGCTGCAATAGGAGCGCTCTCACGCTGGTACTTAAGCATTCTTTTCAATACCGTTTTCCCAACGATTCCTTTTGGAACTCTAGCCGCTAATATTATCGGAGGGTTTTTAATGGGTGTCTTTATCGCCCTAAGCAGAAATCATTTATTCGTATCTGAAACTTCACGTTTAGCAATCGCAACAGGTTTTCTTGGGGGTCTGACCACATTTTCTACTTTTTCCGCAGAAACCGTGAATCTCATTACCCATCAAGAATATTTCTGGACAATGATCATGATCATCAGCCATGTAGGAGGAAGTATTTTGGCAACGATATTAGGAATTTATACAATAAAATTGTTCTTATAGGAATCCACATGAAAGGAATTTGCTTAAAATTATACACCTACGAAATGAGCAAACACCACGGCATCGTGTTGTATCAGTGGATCTTGGACACAGCAAAAAAGCAAAATATCCATGGAGGCTTTGCAACGCGCGCCATCACAGGATACGGCCATCACGGGATTACCCACGGGGAACATTTTTTCGAATTAGGATCCAATGTTCCCGTGGAAATCACTTTTCTAATCTCCAAAGAAGAAGCTCAAAAGCTTCTTCTTCGGCTGAAACAAGAAACAATCTCTCTTTTTTACTCAATCGTTGAAGCAGAATTCGGGTTTTTAACAGAAACCACGTAATCCTTTTCTCTCATGAGTAATCCAACAAATCCCCCTAGTCCCAAAAGCAAAGCAACAGGGATCACGGAAACTCCCAAAATAAGGGCGTGAGGGTGATGAGGACCTCCCATCCAATGAATCACATTCCCCATTATGGAATGAAAAATATACCCAAACATCATAATGATCATATTCGCAAGAGCCGTCGTTAAACCCGCCACTTGAGACCGAACATAGGTAGATGCTTTATAAATAGCTAAAATCTGATAGCCGCAAGCAACTCCAACGAAAATAAAACTAAGCGTCGTTATTGTTGGCGTAAATACAAAAAACAAAAGCGAACTAAAAGCCAATAACATGAGAAATCCACATCCAATGATGACAGCCAAATAATTTTTACATTTTTCTGCCAATATACTCAAAAGAGGAGCTCCAAAACACATGCCAACAAAGATCGTAGAAGGAAGGCTTGCCGCAACAACACCCTCAAATCCGAAAACTTGTTTCAAGAAAGCAGTTCCCCACACATCTGCAAAACCTTCCAAAGGACCCACCATTAACCCGGCTGAAAAACAAATCCAAAGGACTCTCCAATTCGTGAGCACCTCTTTCACATCCGACCAAATCGTTCCTTGAGGGGGTGTCGTTTCATGGGGAATCATCCAATACGTAATCAACGCCAAAATAATCCCTGAAAGAGCAAACAACTGGATCACCGTCTCATAACCAAATACATTTCGCATATAACTCACGGGTCCTCCTCCATAGATTGCACCAATCAATCCAATCATGACAGAAAAACTCAACATGCGAGAAAACCAAGCCTCGCTAAACATCATACGAATAATTTTAAAAATACCTAAAATCGCAGCAGACGATCCAATGCCAATGAGTACGCGTCCCAAAACAGGGTATACCCAATGATCGGCAAAAATAAGAGGAACTAAACCTAATACTGTCATCAAAATACAACCACTCATCACTCGTTTCGGCCCGAAACGATCAAGCATAATACCCGCAGGCAAATGCATTAAAGAATAGCCAATATAGTAGACACCTGAAAATTGACCAAAAGCGGCAGCGCTAATATGAAACCGATCCATGATATCGGTGAGCATAATGTTTGGCATAACCCTTAAAACATACTGATATGCATAAAACACCGAAGCAATCGCCCACACAGACCAAATCACCACACGAGACCGAGAACTCACTGAAAACATATAAAATATCCTTTATACCGAAGATAACTGAAACATCGGCATTAAAATCCCCTCACAACTGGTTGAGAGAGAGATTTTTTTAAAAATTCACAAAAGAACCCTCTTCAAATCCACCAAGATTTGAAACCATCAACGTTAAATTAAAAATATGAAAAACAAAATGAATTACTGTGTCGTGAGACACAGAGGCAGAAGAGAATAGAAGCTAAGAAAAAATCTTTTTCCTTTCATGGCTTCATTGTAAAACAATCAAACCAAAAAATTCAACGATTTATAGTGGATTCAATGATAAATTGCATGTTTTGGCAAGTGCGAAAACTGCCAAATTTTCAAAAAGACAAAGGGTATTGTATTGAGAATGAATACAGTAAACTAAACAGAAGCATCTGAAAACACTGGTGAGGCTAAATATGTTGAACCTGATGAAGCAGGCTCCCTAACGAGAGGGGGGATGAACGATCCTATAGGAGATGGGGAAAATCCAGGTGTTGGCGCAAGAGAACTCGCAAAAGGTGAAGAAGGAAATATTCCTAAAAAAGCGACCGCATTGCCATTAGATAATTGCGGAGAATGGTATGTAGGTTGCGGTAAAATCCTTCTGAACGATAGAAGTGGAAGATGGATTTGTCGATGAGGCTGAATACGAGATAACTCCGACATGGATAGGTTAGAATTGAACGAGTTCTGAGATAAGGAGCCTGAAAAAATAGGACCCGAAAGTCGAGCCGCATCGGTGACCCGAGAAGAAAGGGATGGTTGTTGAGATATGGAAGACGATGGCGATAAGATCATCTGATGATTATCTGATATTGCGCTCATCATAAGCACCCCTTTGGCTTATAAACAAAGACCTTGTATACCTTACGCAATTTTAGGCTTTGTTGTGTTTTTTGTCGAAGCTGTAAATGGCCACGCCGCACAAACTATTAAAAAAGAATTTTCAGAGACAGAGCTTAAGAGAGATAAAAAACATTTATCTCTATAAGCTCCGTGTGTAAAATTGTGCAAATGCCTCTTTATGCTAAAGGCCGTCTGTTTTTCCTTGGTCTGTTCTTATTTCTTTGAGG
>CAYVDU010000060.1:0-2033 GCA_964450765.1 uncultured bacterium
CGATCGTTGAAATTCGGCAGCTTTCGCACTTGCCAAAACATGCAATTTATAATTTAACCCACTATATATCGACCCGGTGACTTATTGACAAAAATAAATTGTTCTATAGACTAGCTCCCTCTTCTAAACACAATGAGGGAAAAATATATGGACTATGTACCACCAGTTACTATTCAAGCAAGTATACAAGATACCCAGTTACATGGGTTCAAACGCGCTGCAGACACTGCACAATACAAAGGATCAGATTATTCAAATGCAATCCGAGTTGCACGAGGAATTTCTCTAGAAGAAGCGTTTACCATTGCGCAAAACGATCCTGAGATTGATTATTTTTTCTATACAAAAGGTTTTTGCATGGTCTTGGAAATTCCAGAAGATGCTTCTTTCGAGCCGAATAACGATGAACTAGGACTCGTCTCAGTAGGAAATCATAGACTCGATGCAAATGGAAAAGTCGCTCATGGAGCTCGTCGAATATTCGAGCATGGAGATACAGTATTCTTCAAAAAAGGCGATCGCTGGTTAGGATCCGCTCCAGGCCTTGCAGACACTTATTACCGAGAATAAACTACAAATTAAAAAGCTCGGCGTTGAATCCCAACCCGAGCTTTATAACCAACAAAGAGGAAACCTTAGATCTTAATAAACTTATCTCCCGGTCTTCCGCCACCGCCTAGCTCTGGTTTTTGACCTCCTGGAGCCGTTGGATATTGGAAAGGTCCTGGATCTTCGCCATTCATGATCTTAGTCACAATCGTACGCCATCTTTCTACAGTCTCTACAAAAAGAGGTGCAAAACGACGCAATGCCGCTGCATCCACGCCCAACCCCATATCGAGAACGCAGTGCATTAAAATCAACTCTTCTTTCAAAGCAACACCAACTCCGCCACCAGCCATTTGACCGCCAAGCATAGATCCTTCCAAAAGACGCTCATAGAGCTTTAACCGAGTCTTATCATCTTTTGGTAATCCATCAAGAATCGGGGCGTACAAATACAAACGATCCGAATTTGGTTCATAAGTGATATGCAAAGAGAACGCATTGTCAATCCCAAGAATACAGGTTGCATTTTCATCAAAATCAAGCCCCTCTAAATTGAGTTCTTTTCCAAACTCTCTCAAGTTAGCCTTCGCATTTTCGTAGGACATTCTTCCTCCTAATCCTTTTCAAAAAAATAAATGTGCAGATGGATCATTTATAAAGCTTTCTCAAGTACCAATCAAGAAAAAAGATGAAAAATAACAATTCTATCAACTATATACCAGAAAAGATTCAAAAGCTATTTTGTCACAAGAAATCCATGGAAGAAATGAAATCATCATCCGGCAGCCCAAATCCCCTTGGCTTTTCTTCGACAAAAGAAAAAGCCAATTTCGCTCTTTTTTCCAAACATGCTTCCAATGTCACTTTAGGATTGTTCAAAGAAAATTCCAAAGCGCCCTTTCATGAATGCCCAATGGAAAGAACGGGCGATGTATGGCACATCGCAATTGACAATCTACCCTACCCCTGCCTCTATGCCTTCCGATGCGAAGGACCTTTCAATCCAGGGCAAGGAGAGCTCTTCAAACCGGCTCTTTGGATGTCGGATCCTTATGCGAAAATTCTAGACACTCCCATAGAATGGGGATCGAAGGAGAAAAACTATTTAAGCTACGCAGCCGAGCCGCCTCTCTTTGATTGGCAAGGAGTCTCTTCTCCTCGAATTGACTCTCAAGATCTCATCATCTATGAAATGCATGTCCGAGGATTTACAAAACATCCATCAAGCCAAGTCAAAGAATCCGGTACATTTCTCGGAATCATCGAAAAAATCCCCTATCTAAAACAACTTGGCGTCAATGCCATTGAACTTCTTCCCATCTTTGAATTCGATGAGATCCATTGCAAAGACATCCAACCTCATACCGGCGAGCCTCTCCCGAATTATTGGGGATATAACACGCTCTTCTTTTTTGCTCCGATGCGGCGATACAGTTCCCATCCTTCCATTTTTTCTCCCATCCAAGAATTTAAAACACTCGTTC
>CAYVDU010000060.1:2043-7631 GCA_964450765.1 uncultured bacterium
ACTTCATAGAAACGGCATTGAAATCATCCTGGATGTTGTCTACAACCATACAGGCGAGGGCAGAGAAAAAGAATATTTTGTAAATTTTCGAGGGATCGACAACCTCTCCTATTACATCGTAGACTCTCTAGGGCATTATCGAGATTTCACAGGGTGCGGAAATACCTTTAATTGCAATCATCCCGTCGTGCAAGAGTTCATTCTGGATTCACTCCGCTATTGGGTCGAAGAAATGCACGTCGATGGATTTCGTTTCGATCTTGCCTCAATTTTTACCCGAGATACTTACGGAAACCCAACAGGATCTCCTCCCGTCGTACAAAAAATCTCCACTCTTTTCCCAAAAGAAAAAAAAATTAAACTCATTGCAGAAGCCTGGGATGCAGGAGGCTTATATCAAGTAGGCTACTTCCCTTCCCATTTTCAAAACTGGTCGGACTGGAATGGAAAATATCGAGATAACTTACGAAGATTTATCAAAGGAACTCCTGGGCAATCAGGAGCTTTTGCAGACTCCTTAGCTGGAAGCCAGTCAGTATATGGGCCATCAAAAACCCCCATCAGCAGTATTAACTTCATCACCGCTCATGACGGATATTCCTTGAGAGATCTCGTCACATACCAAATGAAGCATAACTACGAAAACGGGGAAATGAACCAAGATGGCAACAACACAAACGACAATTGGAACTGCGGAGCCGAAGGACCGACTCTTCAGTCTCAAGTCGCAGAACTGAGAGAAAAACAACTCCGCAATTTCCTGCTTGCTTTATTTGTTTCTCAAGGAATTCCAATGCTCCTCATGGGCGATGAGTATGGCCACTCCAGAAAAGGCAATAACAATCCCTTTACGCAAGATAATGAAATCAACTGGTTTCTTTGGAATCTTCTGGAAAAAAACCAAAAAATTTTCTCTTTCGTTTCTTCTTTAATTCAATTTCGCAAAAATCATCCCGAACTGCGCCACTCCCACTTTCTGACAAACCAAGATGTCGAATGGCACGGAACCTCGCCTCATCATCCTAATTGGGGCGAACAATCTCAACTCGTTGCCTACGCATTGAAAGGATCTCCCTCTTTATTTCTCGCCTTTAATGCACATAACTTCATGAATAAAATCCAACTCCCTAAAGAACACAAGTGGACTCCTATTGTTTTCACAGAAAAAGATTGGGATGCACAAAATTTCAATCTTGAATCCTCGACATCGATCCAAGAAATAGAACTAACACCTTATTCCGCTTTACTTGCCGTTTCCAAGGAATAGAATTTGCTCAAAAGCAGACCGTTTGTTATGCTCACTTTTTTTTCTTCAAGGAGAACAACATGCGTTATTTGCCCGCTCTTATGCTGAGTTTGTTAGCTGTAGGATGTAACCACAGCAATGATTTCATGACTCGTTATCACGATGATGGGAGAGCAAAACCCGCCGTTGCAATCACTTCGATGATCGACACAACCTCTTTTGAACTTCCTTGGAGTTTATCTGAAGAATTTACATCTACACTCGTGAAACAAGTGGCTGTTGGAGGAAAACTGTATGTCTTAGCAACTGAAGACGATGTTTTCACAGAAAATCCATTTGGACAAGACTTATCTTGGATTAAAAGAGAATACGCAGACCAAGAGTTTGTCGCGTTTCTCGAACTCGTCGAACATGAAGTCGCCCCTGCCTCTAAATATAAAAAAGATCCTACATCGCAACAGTTTTCCATGAATCTCAATATGGCTGTTCGCCTACGTATTGTTGATGTTCGAGGACAAACTCCCATGATTGTATTGCAAGAAATGGTCCGAGATTCTTACTTCATCCCAAAAACACTCATGCCTACCGACTATTCTTTAGCTGTTTGGGGAACTCCTGAATTTCAAAAATCCCCAATGGGAATCGCCCACAAACAAATCGTTCAAGAAATTGCATCCCGCATCAAGGAATACGTCCTCTTAGCAAAGAGTCGATAAATCATGAACGCTAGTCAGCCTCCTGATTTAGGTGCGATTTTTATTTTTGGACTTATTGCCTTTTCTGTATTGGCCATAGGATGGAAAAAAGGATTTTTCAGTTTCCATCCCGCAAAATCATTATGGCAAGTGCCCTTAAAATGGTTCCATATTGTCATCGCATTTGCCATTTACTTTCTTTCCTCTTTATATCTTTCCAGCATGTTTGGGAAATTTTTCCACTACTTTGCCACAAAACCGACCTCTCAATTGACATACATCAGCTGGATCAATCTATTTAACAGCAGTTGCATCAGCGTTCTTCTTCTCTTATTTTTATCTTATTTACCCTCTTCGATTCGAAAGGGTGTTTGGATGCGAGAGACACCTCTGTATAAAAAAGATATATCATGCGCTGCAATCGCGTATCTTCTTGCATTTCCCCTTGTCTCTTTCATCAATAATCTCTTCGATTTTCTTTTGCACACGGTGTTTCACATCCATCAAATCCCGGATCAGATCGCTGTGTATTATCTCAAAATGACATTTGGACAGCCTGTTTATTTTATCATAGCCATTATATCCATCACTCTTTTCGCTCCCTTTATTGAAGAACTTTTATTCCGAGGATTTCTTCAATCGTTTATTCGCCAACATCTAGCTGCCAAACAAGCCATCGGAATCACCTCTCTTCTTTTTGCACTCTTTCATTATTCTCCGGAACAAGGACTCGCTAATATCACCATTGTAGGATCTTTATTCACATTATCCCTTTTCATTGGATTTACTTATGAGAAAAGAGGTTCTCTTGTATCTCCTATGATCTTGCATAGTTTATTCAATACAATGAGCATCCTGCATTTATACTTTCTAGGAGATGTTCCAAAGGGAGCTCTATAGACTGTAATATGAGTTCTTCCACATCACTTCAGTACTACGGTCTTTCTGATATCGGCGGCTCCAGAATACAAAACGAAGATGTTTGGGCAGCTCTCCCTGAATGTGGTTTTTTTGCGCTCGCTGATGGCATGGGAGGCCATAAAGCCGGAGAAGTCGCTGCACAAGAAACGATTGATTTTCTTCTTGAATATATAAAAAAAACTTCACATGAAGACATCTTAGAACTCATGATCGAGATGCGCCACGGCATTGAACTTGCCAACCAACATGTGTATCGCATGGGATCCAAAATCCAAAAATATCACAAAATGGGAACTACCCTGTGCTGCATATGGTGGAAAAATGAAACCATTATCCACGCTCATGTTGGAGATAGCCGCATTTATCGCTTTAGAGATAATAAACTTGAACTCCTCACAAAAGATCATTCCCTATTTGCAGAGTGGCTATCCAAAGGCAAAGAGAGCTCCACTCCTTACCCATATAGACACATCATCACAAGATCCATCGGCAATACAAAAAAGGCAAATCCGGAAATCGCACTCGCTTCATATTTTCCCAATGATACGTTCTTTCTCTGCAGTGATGGGCTCACCGACGTCCTCTCCTTGGAAGAGATGGAAAACATTCTTAAAAATGCGTCAGACATGGAAACTTCCTCTCATATTTTAATTGAAACCGCGAAAAGAAAAGGAAGTAGTGATAATATGACGGTCCTTATGATCCAACGACCTTTCTGCCAATGAAAGTCATTTATCTTGATAACAACGCCACAACAGCTCTCGACCCCAAAGTTTTCAAAGCAATGGCCCATGAGCTCGGCGAATCACCGTCAAATCCATCCAGCGTCCACACACTCGGCCAAAATGCAAGACAGCGTCTTCTAGCAGCAAAAAGCGCAATTTCCCCCTTCTTTCAAGCAAAACCTGAAGAGATTATTTGCACCTCCGGCGGAACGGAAAGCGTAAATCTTTTTTTACGAGGGCTTCCTTTGTCCGGACATATCATCACGACAGGCATCGATCATTCCTCCGTCTATAAAACAGTCCAATTCCTCGAAAGCAAGGGATGCCAAGTAACCTACGTTCCCGTAGGCCCCTGGGGAGCTCCTCTTGAAGAACATATCAGAGCTGCGATCCGTCCCGACACAAAAGCCCTGATCTTCACAGCCGCCAATGCAGAAACAGGGGTAAAGTTAGATATCATCTCCATTGCTAACCTTGCACAAGAATATGATATTCCCCTCTTTATTGATGCCATTGCCTGGATCGGAAAAGAACCATTCCCAATACACCCTGCCATTACAGCTGTCGCAGTCGCTGGCCACAAATTTCACGGACCTAAAGGCGTAGGCATTCTATTTATAAAATCATCCTTCAAGCTCCCTCCTCTTCTCACAGGAGGCAACCAAGAATATGGAAAAAGGGCAGGCACAGAGAACCTGTCCGGCATTGTTGGTTTAGCTGAAGCTTTTCGCATCCTTTCACTAGAGCAAACAGCCATCACTCAACATCTGTCAGATCTTCGCTACCGTTTTGAGCATCATTTACAAAAACTCATCCCTGATATGCAAATCAATGGAGAAGGCCCCAGAATCGCAAATACATCCAATCTTGCGTTCCCTGGCGTTGATGGAGAATCTCTTCTCATTCAGTTGGATCGTCAGGGTGTCTACGCGAGCCACGGATCGGCATGCAGCTCAGGAGCTCTAGAACCCTCCAGGGTTCTCACCCTCATGGGACTCTCTCGTAAAATCACCACCTCATCACTTCGCTTTTCTTTGAGCCGATTCAATACAAGAGAAGAAATCGACAAGGCCATTGATATCATTTCCTCTACCGTCAAAAAGTTATCCTAAGGATTGTCAGAAAAACAAATAAAAGCGGCATTCGACAAACACTAACTCATTGACAATCATATAAATACGCCTTTTCATTGCATCAACAACCATTGACAATCAACAGCTTATGATTGCCAAAAAGCGGATATTTCAATAAACCAATAATAAAATTAAATAATAAATTTACAATTTTTATTATATTAATTATAATAACTTTTGTAATTAATGAGTATTTATGCTGAAACACACACCTGCTTTGAGAGATCCTGTTTCATGGATGTGCAAAACACTTGCTAATAGGATTCCTACCTTAAGAAAGCATCCTACAGTTAGAACTGCAGCCCTCACGGCCATTAACGCCATAACGACTGCTACCCAAATGGCTAATAGATTCGAGAGATATAGACCTTGGCGGACGCAAGATTGGCGTGTTAATAGAGCATCTGAACATCCCCAAGAAGCTGATCGATTTGCTAAAAATCATTTACTTTCTCAAGAGGTGGAATCCTTAAGTGTTTTAGGGGTTGATTGTGATAAAGAACGGTGGAATGTTTTGCTTGATCAAGCTTTGGAACTAAATTCATTTTCTTTAGTATTTCAGTTATTCAAAATAAAACCTTTAAATGCTCTTCCAGAAGGAGATATCCGGATTACAAAATTCTGGGAACTTTTTGAACAAGAATTCCAAAAACCAGAAATGCGTCCTGAGTTATTATCTTATCTTTGTGTTAACAAAAAAGAGAGAAGACAGGGAATTACTCAAAAAGTAATTTCTCAAATGATCCAATTCTATAAAGATGAAAATCAGATTGCGGATCTTTCAGTTCTACTTTCAGATGCCATATCATTCAATGAACCGATTGCAAAAGAAGATTTATTCACACTCATTCAAGTTTTGCAAGAAAGC
>CAYVDU010000061.1:0-1689 GCA_964450765.1 uncultured bacterium
TTCAAGAACGCAAAGCAGGTAGTATTCATGCAATACAACCTGCTTTGCGTTCTTGAAAATTTGGCGCTTTGAACTCGCCTAAAAACCGATTCTTGAATCATTTTCTGTATAGACCTCTTGCGTAACTAAGGCTTCGTCGATTTTGCTGGAGCTCTGTCAAAATTTTTGACAACGATTCTTTGTTTTCGTAAAATTTCGCGCCTTTAATATGAGGTTTTATGGTAGTGGAAAGAATATCTCAGGGAGCGGTCAATCAGGCTAAGACTGAACAAAAGGAAGAAGGTTATTCAACCGCTACAAAAGTGGCTATTGGAGGGATCGTTGTTGCAGGCGCTGCCTTATTTTGGTGGTGTGGAGGGCCTGCTGTAGCTACAGCATTGTATGCTAAAATTACAGCTGTAAATATGACTGCAGCTCAAATAGCCGCTGCTAAAACTGCTGCCGCCAATATTGGAGGGGGCGCCGCTCTTGTTGTAGGAGGGGGCAAGGTCGTTGTCGATACAATTACAGGTGAGCCAAAAGCTTCATCAGATGATCAGCCAAAGATGACTCTTACAAATTATGCTGAAACACAAGGTGCGCAAGGAAAGAAAGTCTCTGCCAGTTTTTCAGTCACACCGGCTCTATCTTCTTCAGGGGTTGATTTGGATGATGTTGCTAGGCGTGCGTTAACGGGGAAAGAAAATGATAGTGCAGGATTTAAAAGTCCTCTTGATGATTTTTCTTTAAAAGACCTTGAAAGAATCGGAAGCCGTTTGAGTCAAGCGCCTTCGTCAACGCCAAAAACAGAATTCTACGCACAAATGGGTGTTTCTGTTCCTACGTCTTGTGGTATTGGTGAAGCTCTTCAATTTGGAAAAGACGTGCAAACAAAAGTTTTTTCTGCAGAAAATCTGACTCAAGCAGAATCCGTTGTTAGAAGCTGGACCCCCGGTCAAAAGGTTGATCCAAAACTCTTCAGGCCGCTGATAGAACATATATGTGAAAGAGATCCTCTCAAAAAGGGAACTTTGTTACCTAAACTTGAACAAATGGAAGCAGAATCCTCACCGCCTTCCGTTGCATCTCGTTTAGGAAGTGCTGCGATTCCTCTTGCAGGAAGCATTGCAGGAACACTCCTTTCCCAAGGAGCCATGGACTTATATCGATCAGCCTTTGGTAAAAGTGCATCATCAGATACAAACTTTGATGAAGAAGTGTTGTCAGCATTACGAGATGATCAATGTGGAAATGTCGTCAATGTTAAGGCATTTTGCGACTTGGTAGAAAATGTTTTTAAGCGTCGTCCTGAAAAGGCAGTTTTGTTAGAAGGTGCATTTTTGAAGCAACTCAAGAAACTCGTTGAAAAATATCCAGAGCAGAAAGAACTTATACCGCAAAAGTATAAACATCTTCTGAAATGAGAAAAGAAACAGGATGTGCAGGATCAAACATGATGAATTAGGATGCAGGGAGGCCCTGCAACTTAAGAAACAGTTTATCTTGCGTATCATGCCGCTTGCGATCATGCCTATCCTGTTACTCTTCATCGTTGAACGTGATCAATGACGAGAAAAGAAACAGGATGTGCAGGATCAGGCATGATGAATAGGATGCAGGGAGGCCCTGCAACTTAAGAAACAGTTTATCTTGTCTATCATGCCGCTTGCGATCATGCCTATCCTGTTACTCTTCATCGTTGAACGTGAT
>CAYVDU010000061.1:1789-7594 GCA_964450765.1 uncultured bacterium
TATCATGCCGCTTGCGATCATGCCTATCCTGTTACTCTTCATCGTTGAACGTGATCAATGACGAGAAAAGAAACAGGATGTGCAGGATCAGGCATGATGAATAGGATGCAGGGAGGCCCTGCAACTTAAGAAACAGTTTATCTTGTCTATCATGCCGCTTGCGATCATGCCCATCCTGTTACTCTTCATTGCTGAACGTCACAAATGATGAATAGGATGCAGGGAGGCCCTACAACCCCCGAAATATTCATCTTGTCTATCCTGTCATTCTTTGTATGCCCCAGTTCTAAGAGAAATTTAATCTTTTTTGCTTTTTCCACGTTTTCTTGTAGGTCACTTGTCGACACTTCTGTTGATAACTTGTAAGTTGTTGATTTTTAGTTTGGTAAGATTGTTTTCTGTGATCTTTTATGTGGGGTTGTGAACAACTTTTCCACAATTTCCCACAAATTGTTTTTTATTTTTTATTCCTCTGAACTTGAGTTTGTTAAGGATGTTTTCCATTTCTTTTTTTTGGAAATGGATTGCGAGATTTTTGGGTTCGTGGATAAGATGTGGGAAAACGTGGAAATGTAGGTTTTAGTGTTTTTCTTCAGTGGTTCACATTCTGTAAAGCTTGATGAGAAGGGACGGTTCGTTCTTCCTCAAGAGATGCGCTTTGGGCTTGTGGAAGAGGGAAAGTGCGAATTTACAATTGGACTTGGTCTTGGTGGATGTTTGACGATCTATAAGAAGAGCATGATTGAAAAGATTGTTCAAAAATTCCAAGAAAGTCAGCATGTTGCGAAATTTCAGAAGTTTTTTACCCTATTTTTCTCCACCTTGTATCCGACAGAGTGCGATAAAATCGGTCGTGTGATGTTGCCTCAGAGTTTGAAAGCTGCCGTTAAAATCGATAAAGAAATTGTGATTGCAGGCGTGATGGATAAGGTCGAGATTTGGCCGAAAGAAGTTTACGATGCGAATTTACGAGCTTTAATGGAAGGGGATTCTTCAGAGTTCAGTTTGGGGAAAATGATGGAAGAGGCTTTTGGTTTGCTTACAGAAGAAAAAGAAGAAAAAACGGTGAAAGATTCAGTGGAAGCTGTAATGCACCCATTTTGTGTTCCGACGAAAGTGTAATCGTTTATGAGCCATATCCCCGTTTTACTTCAGGAAGTGTTACAAATCTTTGAGGGCAGTCATTTGAAGATTTTCTTCGAGGGAACTGTGGGAGCCGGCGGTCATGCAAAAGAGATTTTACAGGCGCATCCGGAGATAGAAATGTATTTTGCGTGCGATCGAGATCCAAAAGCGCTTGCTTTAGCTCAAAAAAATCTTGCTTTATGGGAGAAAAAGATACGCTTCGTTCATGGTCCTTTTGCAGAGTTAGAAAGTTATTTGGATGAGGCAAAAGTAGCCACAATTGATGGGTTTTTGCTCGATGTGGGGGTCTCTTCAATGCAGTTTGATGAAGGGGAGAGAGGCTTTAGTTTTCGGATGGATGCGCCTTTAGATATGCGAATGGATCCGAACGGACATTTGACGGCAGAGATGATTGTGAATGAATTTCCGGAAGAGAAATTGGCAAATATTTTTTATGAGTATGGAGAAGAGTTTCGGTCTCGAGCGGCTGCGCGAGTGATTGTAGAAAAACGAAGAAAAAGACGGATTCAAACGACACAGGAGTTAGTGGATATTGTGGGGCCGGTGTTGAGAAAAGGAAAAATTCATCCGGCAACAAAGATTTTTCAGGCGCTTCGTATTGCAGTGAATGATGAATTAGATCAATTGAAGCAAGGATTGAAAGCCGGGATAAAGAGGCTTTCTTTAGAAGGGCGTTTAGCGGTGATTTCATTTCATAGTTTGGAAGATCGGATTGTGAAATGGGGTTTGAAAGAATCTGAGAATTTGGAAATTCTGACAAAAAAACCACTCACTGCAACGCGAGAAGAAATGAGAAAAAATCCAAGATCGCGGAGTGCGAAATTGCGCGGAGCTCAAAGGGTGGAATAGATGGGACATCTTTGGATCAGACTGGGCGTTTGTTTTGTGACATTTGGGTTTTGTTTGTATTCTTATTTACATCAGCAAAACATGCTGACCCAAGTCAAAATGCAGCTTCCGCGAAGAGAAAAAGAAATGGAGCTTGTTCGAGAAGAGATTCGTCGTTTGTCGTACGAATTGGATCAATATGAAAGCCCGAATCGATTGATTGAACTTGCTCATTTGCCAGAATTTAGTCATCTAAAGCATCCTGTGCTGAAAGAAATTTTGACTGTTCCTGAAGTTCTTGCTCTCAATGAATAAAGAACCTTTAAAAAAGATCTCTAAAGTCTCTTTTCAAGATGATCAGCGTCTTGTTTTTCTCTCCGTGTTCTTATGTTTTCTTTTTTGCACTCTTGTTGTCCGTTTTTATCAGATTCAGATTTTAGAAGGTGAAAAGTGGACGCAAGTGGCTCTTCAGCAGCATCAATGCGTGGTGGTAGAACCTTCGAAAAGAGGGTCGTTTTATTCAAATACGACGGTGAAAGCGGGCCATCCTGAGGTGGCGCAACCTTTTGTTGTTGATATTTTAAAGTTTCATTTATGCATCGATCCCGATTCGATTTCTCAAGCGGTTAAAGAAAAAATGGCACGTGAACTAACAAGTCATTTTTCCTTAAACAAGGATCAGATGGAAAAGGTCCATTTAGAATTTCAAAAGAAGAGCCGCAGTCGCAGATTGTTTCAGTGGTTAGATCGAGATCAGAGGAAATGTATTGAAGATTGGTGGATCCCTTTTGCAGCCCGAGAAAAGATTCCTAAAAATGCCCTCTTTTTTGTTTCTGATTATCAAAGATCGTATCCTTTTGGTTCGATGCTTGGGACTGTATTGCATACCTTGCAAAGAGAAAAAGATCCTCTGACGCAGCAATCGATTCCGACAGGAGGCCTCGAATTGATGTATGATCAATATCTTCGAGGAAAACCGGGAAAGCGAGTGATGATGCGCTCGCCTCGGCGTCCCTTAGATATGGGGAAAGTAATAGAACCTGCCGAAAATGGAGCTGATGTCTATTTGACCATTAATCATTATTTGCAGGCGATTGCTGAAAGCGAACTTACAAAAGGCGTTAAGGCGGCAAACGCTCGAGGAGGATGGGCTGTTATGATGGATCCGATGACGGGAGAGATATTGGCTTTAGCGCAAACTCCTTCTTTTGATCCTGCCCATTATACAGAGTATTTTAACGACCCTGATCTTTTGGAGTCGACGCGAGTGAAAGCACTCAATGATTGTTTTGAGCCTGGATCTATTTTTAAGCCTGTATCTTTGGCCATTTGTATGAAGGCCAATGAGGAGCTTGAGAAGCTTGGAAAGCCTCCGTTATTTACTCCTGAAGAAAAGGTGTCTACTTTGAATGGTTATTTCCCTGGAAGAAGCGTTCCTCTGAAGGATGGCCGCTCTCATGAGTATTTGAACATGTTTTTAGCGTTGCAAAAATCATCGAATATTTACATGGCACGGATGGTGCATCGCTTGATCGAAACATTCGGGGATGCGTGGTATCGAAAAGCTCTTATTGATGTTTTTTCTTTAGGCCAAAAGACAAATGTGGAGTTACCAGGAGAGAGTGGCGGGGTTGTGCCAACGCCGGGAAAATTGCACCCGAACGGCAAGTTGGAATGGTCTTTGCCAACACCTTATTCCTTAGCGATTGGATATAATGTGCTTGTCAATAGTGTTCAAATTGCTAGGGTCTATTCTATTTTTGCCAATGGGGGATTTGCCGTTTCTCCACATCTTGTTCGAAAGATTGTGAAACCCATGTCCGATGGTACCCAAAAGATTCTTGTGGATAATAGTCATGTGCGCGCTACGCAAAGAGTTTTGAGTCCTGCGATTGTTGAAACAATTGTTAAAGGTTTAAAATACATTACAAAAGAAGGAGGTACTTCGAAGTTGGCTGATGTAATGGGATACACGGAAGCAGGGAAATCGGGAAGCGCTGAGAAAATTATTGATGGAGTGTATTCAAAAAACAATCATATTTCTTCGTTTGTTGGATTTGTACCTGTAAAAAATCCTCGCTTTGTGCTGATTGTATCCATTGATGATCCGGAGAAAAAAATGATTCCGGGTGTGGGGAAACAGCAGCTTGGAGGCGTTTGCGCAGCTCCTGTATTTCGAGAAATATCGACGCGAGCTTTGCAATATTTAGGGGTTGAACCAGATGATCCTTACGGATATCCTCCTGGAGATCCAAGACGGAATGTGGCCAAAGCGGATTGGATGCAAGAGGTGCAAAATTTAAAGGCCCTCTATGAGAGATGGAACGTTCGATGAAATTAAAGCAACTGTGTAAAGGCATCCAGCAGATTGAAATTCGAAAATTGAAAGATGTGTCTATCTTAGGAATGAGTGAAGATTCTCGAGTTGTGGCTCCCGGATTTCTTTTTTTTGCAAAAAAAGGGACATCTCAAGATGGATCGCAATTTTTGAATGAAGCCGTTCAATCTGGTGCTTCTGCGGTTGTAACCGACATCTATGATCCTTTTTTATCCGTTCCTCAAGTCATTTGTAAAGATGTGGCTGCTTTGGAAGGAGTTTTAGCAGCAAGATATTATGGAAATCCCGCAAAAAAAATGCACATGGTTGGCATTACGGGAACAAAAGGAAAAACAACCACGAGTTATTTAGTGAGGCATTTATTTGAGGCGATGGAATGCCCCTGCGGTCTTTCAGGTACGGTTGAGACAATTGCTGGAAATCATCGTTTTTTTTCGACGCTCACGACGCATGATGTGATTTTTAATCACAAAATTTTGAAAGAAATGCAGACGCAAGGATGCAAAGCGGCTGTATTGGAAGTTTCTTCTCATGGCTTAGATCAAAGAAGAGTGGATGAAATAGGATTTAATACTGCGATTTTCACGAATCTTCATGCGGATCATTTAGACTATCATCAGTCGCTTGATCAATATGTTGCTGCTAAGCAAAAATTATTCCACATGTGCCACGGCACTGTCATTGTCAATGCAGACAGTCCGTTTTCATCTTTTATGCAAGGTGGGAAAAAAAGAATATCAGTAGGCATTGAGCAAGGCGAAATTCGCGCGCAAGATATTGTTTGTCATCGAGAAGGGATATCGTTTCGAGTAGATAATGTTTTTTTTCATGTGCCTCTCATGGGGCGATTCAATGTGTATAATGTGCTGAGTGCGATTGCTGTAGGAGTGGATCAAGGCTGGTCTCTTTCTTTGATGTCAGATGCTTTTAAAGTATTTCGGGGAGTGCCGGGAAGATTAGAAAGTGTGCCGAATGAGAAAGGTCTTTGTATTTTGGTCGATTATGCACATACGGGAGAAGCGCTCAAAAATGTGCTCATGACGTTAAAAGAGGTTGTCAAGGGTAGGCTCATTGTTGTCTTTGGAGCTGGAGGAAATCGTGACTGCGCTCGGCGTAAACAAATGGGAGAAGCTGCGGATGAATATGCAGATATTGCCGTTGTAACAACGGATAATCCAAGAAAAGAGGATCCTCATCAAATTTGCCAGGAGATTTTAACGGGGTTTCGTTCTTTAAGCTCTGTTTTTGTAGAAATGGATCGAAAAAAAGCCATTGAAAAAGCGCTTGGTTTTGCAAAACAAGAAGATATTGTTTTGATTGCAGGGAAAGGACATGAAAAGATCCAAATCTTTAAAAATAGTAGAGTCGCTTTTGACGATGTTCTTGTCGTCAAAGAGTTTCTTGTGAGATAAAGGATGAACTATGAAGCGATATTTTCTTCTTGTGCTTGTTCCTTTCTTTTTACTGGCTGCTGTTAAAAATAAGGGGCCGAC
>CAYVDU010000062.1:0-215 GCA_964450765.1 uncultured bacterium
ATCGAGAGGTTGTAGTCTTTGAATTTCTCGAACGCGAGATTGTACTTGGCTGGCTCTTGTTCCTGCGCCGAATTTTGCAACGAATTCTTTGAGTTGAGAAATCTTTTTTTCTTTGGCTTTGTTTTCGTCTTCAGCTCGGGAACGTACAGATGTTTTGGTCACAAGCATAGCGTCATAATTGCCGGGATAGAGAATGATCGTTTCGTAATCGAGAT
>CAYVDU010000062.1:225-7285 GCA_964450765.1 uncultured bacterium
CCGCAATATCTGTACATACGGAATTTAGGAAATGGCGATCGTGGCTGACTACAACGAGAGTGCCTTTATAGTTGTGTAAAAATTCTTCGAGCCAAGAAATAGACTCTAAATCGAGGTGGTTTGTTGGTTCGTCAAGAAGAAGCGCTTCAGGATTTCCAAAAAGAGATTGGCAAAGAAGAGCTCGAAATTGTCTGTCGGTGGGGATTTCGTGCATTTTTTTGTGATGCTGCTCTTCAGGAATTCCCATTCCAATGAGTAGCGTTGCAGCTTCCGATTCTGCACTGTAGCCGTCTTCTTCTGCAATGATCTCTTCGAGTTCTCCGAGACGGATGCCTATAGCGTCTGTCATTTCTACGTCATAGAGGCGATCCCTTTCTTGCATGGCTTGCCAAAGACGGGTGTTCCCCATGATGACGGTATCGATTGTTAGAAGATTTTTAAAATCTTCGATTCTTTGTTTTAAAAATCCTACTTTACGAGGCAAGGATACAATGCCGGTTAATTGCGGCTCTGTTCCCATGATAATTTTGAGTAAGGTCGATTTCCCGGAACCATTTGGCCCCGTGAGTCCGTAGCGATGGCCTGCATTGAATGCGCAAGTCACATTCTCGAAGAGGGTACGAGTTCCCACTCGTTTGGAAATGTTTTCTAAAGTAATCATGGCGCCGAGAATTCTATCACGAACTAAATTGCGATTCCATGAAAAAATGAATTATTTTTCACAAATGGTATTATGAGACCATTGCATAATTGTGGTTCGCTCAAAAGCCGATTCTTCATCTTTCTTCGGCATAATTCAGTTTTCTTGGGTAGTCTTTAATTGGGGCGGGTATATATTTTCATGATCAAATCTTTTGATAATCTTTATGTTTCTTTTGACAAAAAATATATTTACTTTGTAGAGTTTCTTGCTCATTTAGGGAAGGGATTTACTCTTCTTGAGTGGTCGAGGGACTAGAAAACTAACAAAACATGTAAATGTAAGGAGATGTGTATGTCTAGTATAATGGATCATGTAAAGAGTATCTGTAGCGCTGTAGCGCCTTGGGCGGTGCTTGGTGGGGCGACATATGCTTCGAGTAAGTTTGTGACTGCTGCTGCAAGGGCGACACATGCCTATGATTCAACGAGAGACAATCGACAGCAAGCAATTGATGCAATGGATGTTGCGGATGATGACGCTCACCATACTAAAATGAATCTGAAGATGACTGCGCAGCGCAAGCTTGATAGTGAATACCCGAGTTCTGTGACTAGGTTCATCGCTGAACGTCCTGATTTTTCAACTGCAGTTATGACTACTATGCTGGTTCCCGCTGCAATGTACGGTGTTGGGAAAGTTGTTCAGTTACGTCAATAAATAGATTGAATTGGACGGTCCTTGTTGAGAGGATCGTCTTATGTTGTTTTCGATATGTCTCTCACTGTTGAGTGAATTGGTTTTGGGTTGGTTATAGGATTGTCTAGAGTTAGAGATTGTAGAGTGGATGGTATTTGTTTGTAGTCCGTTTTATTTTTCTTGTTGTGGGCGTGCTAATGCGGCTGAAATGATGGTTCTTCAATTGTGAGAGATGTATAGAATTTTTGTTAACAAAACATATCAATAAAGGAGATGTTTATGAGTTTTAATTTAGATTTTAAAAATTTGTGGCCTTATGCACTCGGAGCTACTGCTGCTGGAGTTGCTACGCATTATTTGGTTTCTAGACCTGTAGGAGATTCAGTACGAAACCATGCTGCAACTATGCCTAGGCAAGATGCTGCGGAGGTAGTTCGCCAAAAATGGGTAGCCAATCAACCTGGTCCGACGGCGAACTTTGTAGAACGGCATCCTATCGTAGTGACAGGTACTGGAGCTGCGCTTGGATTGGGTGCTCCTGCTGTTTGCAGATTTGTTGCCAGTTTTTTCGGTAAGTAAGAATAGATCAAATATTTGATCGGGACGGTCTTTTCTTTTTGAGAGGGGACCGTCTTATTTTTTTAGCCATTCAGGGCAGTTTCCGAATTTCTTTTTGTAGTAATGAAGAGCTCCTATCAGTCCGGCTTTGTAACGAAGTGTCTTTTGTAGAGATGTGGAGTCGATTTTTCGATGAGAGAGCCTCTTTATTGTATTTCTTAAGGAAGAGATGCAGTAATGACGTAGTGTTTTAATGAGTTCCGGAAAGACGCATTCTTTATAGAGTTTTTTTCTTAAAAGAGGAGAGCAGTTTCTTTCAATCCAAAGGAGTCTGCTTCGCCACCAAAAATAATGCATTTGGGGCTTCCCTCCGGTAAATGAAGAAGATACTTTATGCCATATTTTTGCTTTAGGGGCAGTCCAGACTTCTAGATGATTCTTTTTTGAGCGTGAACAGAAATCGGTTTCTTCCCAAAAGAGGAAAAATTTTTCTTCTAAAAGACCAATGGTTTGAGGGACGCTTCGGTGCATGAGAAGAGCGGCTCCGCATACATAGTCGACTTGTTTCATGGTTTCAAAAGAACGATGATCTTCGATCGTGTTTGTGTGAAGCGACTCAAATTCACATTTTTTCGCGTTCCATATGCCTCCCAGATGATCGATGCGGGAAGGGTCGTGATAAAGATAAATTTTAGCGCCTAAAATTTTGGCCTTAGGATTTGCTTTGGCAGCATCCATAAAGGCATTTAAAAAATCAGGAGAAACAACAGTATCATTATTGAGAAGCAAGATCCATTCGTAGTCTTTGTCTAATCCCCAAGAAATTCCTACATTATTGCCTCCGGCAAATCCAAGATTTTGGTTGGTTTCTAAAAGAGGAATATTTGGGAAAAGAGTTTTGAAAGTTTCTACTGAATCGTCTGTTGATCCATTATCGACAATCATCGTTGTGAAATTGGGATAGGTCACTTTTTCAAGGGACTTGATGCACTCTATTGTGTCTTTTTTACCATTCCAATTGAGGAGAATGATCAGGATTTTGGGGTGGGCTTTATTCAAAGTCATATGGAGGAACGAACCTTTTTCCATTGAGGGCGTTCCAATAGGTTGTCATTTGAGAACCGTCGGGATTTTGGACGACGATGCTATAGACAGGCAGGAAGATTTCTGTGGTTTTGCGGATGGCAAAATCGTGACCGAATGCAGCCTTTGCAGTCATTTCAATTTGCGCAGATCGGTATCGTTTTTTGATGCGTGTTGCGTGTTTTGTTGGCTTTGTGACGAGCCAGTGCTCTAGTTTCGTTTCAGGAATGACTTGAAGTCTTGGGTTTTGTAGATGGAGGCGATAGGAGTTCCCATTTTGAACAATCAGGCTCTTTTTGCGACAGCTATCTACCCAAGAATCTAGAACATTGTTTTCTAAGTTTAAAAATCGAGAAAGCCCTTCTCTGTCCCAAGTTCCTCCTCGGGATGCGAGAGCGTTGATGATTTTAAATTCTTGGCGTGTTGCGCTGGATGAAATACAGTCTGTAAACCCGTGCGTTCTTTCCCATGTGCTTGTGTTGATGACCATTTCTCCATCCACAAGTCCCCAAAGAATGACGCCCTCTCCCGTTTTGTCTTGGCTTCGATTGTATTTTACATCCATGAGCAGATAGGGGATGAATTTCAATGTAGGTTCCAAAAAGACATGATCTGTATCTTTGAGAAGCTCTTTTCGATGCGCTTCCATGATATTTTCTGCGCTATAGCGAACTTCTAGCGTCTGAAATGTAGAGGAGCTGAGAATTTCTTCAGCTTTTGTGCGGACGGAAGGGACAAAATTCCATACCCAAAATCCTGAGGCGCTTGTAATGAGTAAGGCAATGAGAATTAAAAGAGGTCGCATATTTAAATCACTTGTATCGAAAAAGAAAATTTTCCTGCAACAGGATAAAATAAAGATCCATTTCCGACCTATTGTTATATCGTTTATATAGTGGTTCCAGTTGAAAGTTCTTTTTTGATCAGGTTCCGGCAAATAAAAACTTAAGGATCAGCGCAGAAAAAAAGAGGAATCGCAGAAGCGCAGAAAAAGAAAAATAAAGAGGCCTTTCAGCTGGAACTGGTTTATTTTCTCTATGCTTGGCCTCTTCTGTCAGCTCTTAACATTCCGAAAGTGGGAGAGCCATTCAATAGAGAGTTCACTGTTTGTGGATCTGTTTTTTGTTGAGCGAAGTAGTTGATGGCTAATGTGGCTGTAAAGGATTGTTCTTCTGTTGGCCTGATCCCTGATGCGGTGTAATGATAGTCGGGTGTGTTCGGTGCAGATAATTTGACGTCGAAACTTTCAAAGGTCGCTGCAATATTTTTGATGATTTTCCATACCTCGGCGCAAGATCCTTCCGCTGTTTTTACTTCGTTCGTTACATTATCTCGCAATTTAACTCGTGCTTGGCATTGTGTAAAGCTTCTGATATCGACGTGGTGTGTCATTCGTTTCTCCTGTGAATGATTTATTGGGAGAGGAATATTAGGAGGGGTAGTGCCATTTTTGCAATTGAAAAAAATGATTGATACAGCCTTTCCTACAAAACATTGAGTTGAAAAAACTCTAAAGGCGACAGAATCTTAGTAAGGCAAGAGGTCTATTATAGATTTGCCTTTCAGGAGTGCAAGCAAGAGTCATGATGGGGAATGTGAAAGAATTCCCCTTTTGGTTATTAATCTTTCATGGAGAGTAAAAACTCTGCATTGGTGGCGGTTTTCTTGAGTCTGGCTGTCAGTAAGTTCATTGCATCCACGGGAGTGAGGTCGGCTAAGCCCTGACGAAGTAGGTAAATTTTTTCGAGCTCGATTGGGTGGTAGAGAAGCTCCTCTTTTCTTGTGCCGCTCTTGATGAGGTCGATAGCTGGGAACATGCGTCGATCGGCAAGACGGCGATCCAAGACAAGCTCCATGTTGCCTGTGCCCTTGAATTCTTCAAAGATGACTTCGTCCATTCTTGATCCGGTATCGATGAGGGCTGTTGCAATAATGGTGAGAGATCCCCCTTGTTCGACATTTCGCGCGGCTCCAAAGAATCGTTTTGGTTTATGCAGGGCATTGGCGTCAACACCGCCGCTTAAGATTTTTCCGGAGTGGGGTTGTACTGTATTGTAAGCTCGGGCAAGTCTTGTGATGTTATCTAGAAGGATGACGACATCATAGCCGCACTCGACCATTCTTCTTGCTTTATCGATGGCCATATCTGCGATTTGCACGTGTCTTTCTGGAGGTTCGTCGAATGTGGATGCGATCACTTCTCCTTTGACTGTGCGAACCATATCCGTGACCTCTTCAGGCCGTTCGTCGATGAGTAGAACCATTAACATGACTTCCGGATTGTTCGTTTCGATCGCATTGGCGATATGTTGCATGAGGATCGTTTTCCCCGATTTTGGAGGGGCTACAATGAGCGCACGCTGTCCTTTTCCGATAGGGGCTGCGAGATCAATGACTCTTGTGGTGAGTCTTTCTCTCGTTGTTTCCATGACGAGTCTTTTACTCGGGTATAAGGGCGTTAAGTTTTCAAAGAGGAGTCGATCGCGTGTTTGCTCAAATGTCTTACCATTGATCTTTTCTACTTTAAGAAGAGCGAAATATTTTTCTTTATCTTTAGGAGCTCGGATAGAGCCAAAAAGAGTGTCTCCTCTTCGCAAGTCAAATCTTCGGATTTGCGCGGGGGATACGTAAATGTCTTCTGCGGATGGAAGGAAGTTGTAGTTGGGAGATCTTAAAAATCCGAATCCGTCTGGAAGGATTTCTAAAACGCCTTCTGCGTAAAGAACTTCATTCGGTCTTTCCGAGATGGTTTTTACGATTTCAAAGACCACGCTTGATTTTGTGAGAGATGCGGTGTGCTTAAGCCCAATATTTCGTGCATACGTTTGCAATTGATCGATATTCATTCGCTGTAAATCAGCGATTTTTGTGACAGTTTCAAAATGAGTTGGAGGTTGTGAATGAGGTGGGGCTTCGTGATGCTCTTGATTCATAATTCCTAAATCTTTTGTATATTTTGATGAATGGTTTGTACTTCTCGACGCAGATCTTCTAATGATCCGTTGTTGAGGATTGTGAAATCTGCACGAAGAGATTTTTCTTTAGGATCCATTTGTCTTTTCATGCGTCTTTCAAAGTCTTTTTTTGAAAATCCCTTCATTACAAACCGCTTTTCAGCAATGGTTTCATTCGCAAGCACTGTAATGACAAAATCGTAAAAGTTTTCATCTTGGATTTCAAAAAGTAAGGGCATTTCTACGACAAAGCAAGAGTATTGAACGTGAGATGAGATCGAGGTATATCGTTGTCGAACTTCTTTGCATACTGCCGGATGGAGGATGTTTTCTAACTCTCGAAGGAGGTTTTTGTTTTCAAATACTTTATCTGCGATCGCTTTTCGGAAGGTTTTCGGGTCGGAAGTTTCATAGAGATTTAACAGATTTGCGATGTGTTTTCCGAGATCGGTTGAGGGATTTAGAAGGTCATGAACTATGGCATCGGCGTCGACCGTATATGCCCCTAACTCCTTGAAAAACTGACAAACGGAACTCTTTCCGCTTGATATTCCACCCGTGATAGCGATTTTCTTCAATCCTAGCACTCCGCCCAATTTTTGCCAATAGAGATGTCTGCAATCAGCGGCACTTTGAGTTTCAGCACGTGCTCCATATGATGTTTTACAAACGCAGTAAATGTGGCTATTTCCTCATCAGGAACTTCAAAGACGAGTTCATCGTGAATTTGTAGAATCATCATTCCTTTTAAATTTCTTTTTTGTATTTCTTGGAAGATAGCGATCATGGCCATCTTAATAAGGTCAGCGGCAGTTCCTTGAAGAGGGGTGTTTGTTGCCAGTCTTTCTGCAGAGGCTCGTATGATCGGGTTTTTGTTGTCAATTTCAGGAATGGGTCTTTGCCTTCCCATTAGGGTTGTTGCTTTTTTTGTTTTTCTTACCTCTTCTTTGCAAATTTCCAGATATTTTAAGATAAGGGGATATTTTTCAAAATATTTTTTGATAAAATCGGCAGCTTCCTGGAAAGAGATATGGAGTTGCGATGCTAATCCAAAAGGGCCTTGTCCGTAGAGAATTCCAAAGTTGACTGTTTTTGCTTGCGCTCTCATGTCCGGGGTGATCATAGT
>CAYVDU010000062.1:7295-7570 GCA_964450765.1 uncultured bacterium
GTCGCAGGAAGATTGAAAATCGTGGAGGCTGTGTGTGTGTGGATGTCCTCTTCATTTTTAAAGGCTTTGATAAGGTCTGGATCTTGACTAAAGTGAGCTAGCAGGCGAAGTTCGATTTGTGAATAGTCGGCGCTGATGAAACTCCAGTCTTTTTTTTGTGGTTTAAAGCAAGATCGAATGGCAAGGCCTTCTTTACTGCGGATGGGAATGTTTTGCAGATTGGGATCTTGGCAAGAAAGTCTTCCTGTCGCAGCGACAGATTGATTAAACGTGGG
>CAYVDU010000063.1:0-1161 GCA_964450765.1 uncultured bacterium
GTTATTTTTCATAAATGGTATTATTCACCCTCTTTGAACTTATTCTAGTAAAAAGTTTCGGTCGATTTTTAGGTTCTTTGTGAATAGAAAAAATGTCTATCAATCCAAAAGAATCTCTGGGGCTTTTTTTTGAACTTCCCAGTATGCCATTTTTCTGGCAAAATCGTTACATGAGTTTACTTTTCAGTTGCCAATCCGTTTCCAAATCTTATGGAGGACGTCTTCTTTTTGAAGATTTGTCTTTTAGCATTTTTTCAGGCGACCGCATCGGCTTGATTGGATTGAACGGCTGCGGAAAATCGACTTTATTGAAAATTCTGGCAGGACTCGAAGTTTCTGATTCCGGAGATCTCTCTTTTAAACGCGACTTAGTTGTTGGATATGTTCCTCAAACATGTGATTTTCCTGATTTGAGTCCGAAACAGATCTTGATCAATGCTTTGAAAAAAGAGATTCCTCTTTATGAACGCGAGAGGCTTGCTGAGACGCAACTCAGTAAGCTAGGTTTTACAGGAAAAGAGCCTTCCTCAGCGACTCTTCTTTCAGGAGGGTGGAAAAAACGGCTTCGCTTGGCTGTTGAGCTGATTGCATCACCAGATTTGCTCCTGCTCGATGAGCCAACCAATCACCTGGATTTAGAAGGGATCCTCTGGCTTGAAAAGTTTTTGTCGAAAGAATCTCCTACCTACTTGGTTGTGAGTCATGATCGTTATTTTTTACAGCATGTGACAAGCCGCATTATTGAAATCGACAAGGTGTATCCGAAAGGACTTTTTGCAATCGATGGATCTTATGGAGAATTTCTTGCTCGAAAAGAAGAATTTCTTAAGGGCCAGCTTCGACAAGAGGAGAGAATCGCTACCAAAGCTCGCCGCGAAACGGAGTGGCTCCGTGCAGGAGTGAAAGCAAGAACCACCAAATCGCAATCTCGAATCGATGAAGCAGAGCAGATCTTGCAAGATTATGCCAATATCCAAGCTAGAAACCAGCAAAAACGAGCAAAGATTCATTTCTCAGCAACAGAAAGAGAGACAAGAAAGCTTCTTACTGTGAAAAACCTCACGAAGCAGCTCCAAGAGAAACTTCTATTCCGCAACCTTGATTTTACTCTGTCTCCAGGCGATCGAATGGGCCTTATGGGCCCTAATGGTTCTGGAAAAA
>CAYVDU010000063.1:1171-7457 GCA_964450765.1 uncultured bacterium
TGCCAATGAAATCAAAGCTGATTTAGGCACGATTAAGCGGGTTGATGGACTTCAAGTTGTCTATTTTGATCAGCACCGATCTCTTCTTCCTTCTCATATTTCTTTGAAAGATGCTCTTTCGCCTAAGGGAGATTTTGTTTCATTTCAAGGTCATCAGATTCATGTGAATGGATGGTGCAAACGTTTTCTTTTTTCGCCGGATCTTCTTCCTCTTTCGATTGAAAATCTTTCGGGAGGAGAGAGGGCTCGTATTGCAATTGCCCATCTGATGCTTCAGCCCGCTGATATTCTTCTTCTCGACGAGCCAACCAATGATCTCGACATTCCGACCCTAGAAACCCTCGAAGAGAGTCTTCTTGAATTTCAAGGCGCTCTTGTTTTGATTACGCACGACCGATGCATGTTGGATCGAATATGTAATTCTGTCTTGGGATTGGGAGATCCGGAAAGGACTGAAATTTTTCCAGATTACGCCCAATGGGAGGCTTCCTCTAAAAAATCAAGCATTCCAAAAGAGAAAAAAGAAATAATTCCAACTCCACAGAGAGCAAAATCAGAGCTTTCATATCAGGAGAAAAAAGAACTTGATGCTATCGAGAAAAAAATGACAAAGCTCGAGGGAGAAGTCCGCTCGCTTAATCATCTTCTTGAAGAAAAAGAGATCGCTGAAAATTCAGGGCGTCTCTCTGAAATCTGCACTGCGATCGGTCTTGTTGAAACACAAATTGAACAGCTCTATCTTCGTTGGGAAGAGTTAGAAAAAAAACGACTCTAATGAATTCACTGTTGTTGGAAAATTTTGGGAAAATGACGTCTACACTCCTTCCAAAAGATAGTAATGGTTGTCCGTATCTTCAATTAGCTCCAATGGAAGGAGTGGGGGATTCCTGCTTTCGAAAAGCGATTGCCTCTATTGGAGGATTTGATGAGGCCGTGAGAGACTTTCTTCGGGTTCCAGTCAATGCTCACGTTAAATCGCTCAGCAAAGTTTATTGTTCGGATGAATTATCTCCAATGCCTCTTGCAGCACAGATCATGGGATCTGATACCGCCTTGATGGCAGCCATGGCGCAAGAGCTTGTGTTAAGAGGCGCGCCGCGCATCGATATCAATTGCGGCTGTCCTTCTAATACAGTAACAGGGAAGGGAGCCGGTTCGAGCCTATTAAAAGATCCAAATACTCTGCATCATGTTGCAAAATCAGTAGTGGATGCAGTCTCAATTCCTGTCACAGTGAAAATGCGTTCCGGATATGAGGACATTTCTTTATTTAAAGAAAATCTATTGGCAGCAGAGGAAAGTGGAGTGCGCTACATTACGCTGCATCCAAGAACGAAAGTGGATGGCTATGGCCCGCCTGCAAGGTGGGATCTCATCGCGGAGGCTAAATCTTTTTTAAAAATACCTGTGGTTGGGAACGGAGATATTCTTACTGTCGCAGATGCATTGACCATGTTGCAAACCACAAAATGCGATGCTCTTATGATCGGACGAGGAAGTCTTATGAACCCATTTATTTTTCATCAGATTCGTGCGCATTTCGCAAATAAGCACTTTGTCCCTACAAAGGAAAAACTGATGGAATATTTTCATTTTTATCTGAGAGATGTGTCTTCCGATGTCCCTATGAGAACTCGTGTGAATAAATTAAAACAATTGCTTGGTTTTTTATTTAGAAATCCCGAGTTATTAGAATATCGACAACAAATACTGAGTTCAAGGTATGAGGATCCAGATTCTCTTCTTCAATATTGCTCAACTTTTTTCGAAAAATGGATGAGTATTTTTAAAAACGAATGATTTTTGATTCTTTAAGTGTTTATTTTTAATATTATTTAGTTGTATTATGTCTAATTATGAAGTTTCTTCTGAAAAGACAAGAAATCAGCCAGGAATTGAAAGATTTCGGTGCTAAAAAAATGAGGAAGCATAAAGTTTATGTTCCTCGGGCAAGTCAAAAAATTTTAAAAAGTCTTCTTACAGTTTTAGAAGAAATTGAAAAAAATGGCCTTCCTAAATATTTAGTGCATAAGAAACTAAAAAAAGGCCTTGGGTATGGAATTTTTTTACATCCGGAAGCAAAGCCTATTTTAAAAGGGGACGTGATTGGTCCTTATTCCGGAGAGGTTTCTTTATCGCCTCAGAATGAATTGAATACTTCTGATTACATATTTTCTTTAATGCTAGGTTTGCATCTGACACGAAAAGAGCAGCGCTTATGGGATCCAAAGAGGTGTTATCGTCCTCGCCGTCTTTATTCAATCGATTTAGATGCCTGTAAAAAAGGAAATTTTACTCGTTTTATCAATCATTCTGAAAAACCCAATATTGAAGCAAAGTTTCTTCGAATTCCAAAAAATTCTCTAGGTCTTGCTCCCGCTCCTTTTGAAGTTTTCTATGTTGCAAAAAAAACAATTCGGCCCGGTGAGCAGCTTCTTGTTTGTTATGAAGGAGCTGAAGATAAAAGCTATTGGGGAGCTTTGAATATTAAGCCATTTCCAATGACGCCACAAACATTTCAGATCAATGCTTCTCTCGAACTTGTAATGAAGTCCGAATAGGTGCCTTTGAACTGGAGCGGGTATATAGTGGTTCCAGCTGAAAGTTCTCTATTTCGATCAGGTTCTGGTAAATAAAAACTTAAAGATCAGCGCAGAAGAAAAGAGAAAGCGCAGAAGCGCAGAAAAAATGAAAAGATAGAGGACTTTGAAGTGGAACCACTATATACCGAAGAAAGATAAAGAATCGGTTCCTAATTTTGTTTATGTAATTTTAATCGAAAATTCTCCAAAATAGCCTCGAAAATTGACGATAGATATGTTTTTTGGTTATGGCAATGTCGACGATTGATGTCTTGATTCGTTATGATGATACTGATATTCAACTCGATAAGATTGCGGCATTATCGTATGAGAATGGCCTTATTTATAATGATGAGGGTGGAGATTTTAAGGCTCATATCAAAACTGCGTTAAAATTTGGAGCTCTTACTGCAGTCTCGCCTTTAATCTCCATGGCCCGGCATGTCCGCTCTGCTGTTTTTATTTTCTCAGGAGAATTTCATCGTGCAGGACGTGAATTTGTTGGGGCTGTTGCGATATCATTCATTACAGGTGGTTGTTTTGTTGGTTCTCTTCTTTCATCCGTTGTGTATGTCATTTCCTCCGGAGAGGTCTCTTTTTATGTGTCTATGCGTCGAGCTTATTCTTTTTTCGAAGCGTGGATCAATCAAATCTCTTTAACGAGTGCAAACCTTCCAAGCTACTCTCAGAGGGCGAGCGGTTCTCTTGGATTTCTGAAAAGTAGAATTTGGACAACAGCTCCTTGTATGCAGCCTATGCTTGAAAAAGGCTTTTCCAATCGAGGCGGTCTTTTAGATTCGGGGCGGATCCAAAAAATGTTCCCGCTGATTCAAGTGAATGATGTTTATATGGAGAAAGATAAACTTGTCATTCAAAGCGAATATCAAGATGAAAATGTCCATCTCATCGCATGCGGTGGTGCTTATGAACATAAAAAGATTTCGAAGACTTGTTGCTGCTGTTTTAGAATTGAAAGTGTTTATGATCGGATTTTTTGTTGTGAGATCGAAAAAGGGTCATGTACGTCGATGGGAAATTCGAGTGATTCGTGTGGAATTGTGAGTTGCTCTGTTTGTGGAATGGGTGCTTGTTGCTGCTATGGGAAAGAGAATCATCGCACTTCTTTTTTGAATACTGGATGTTTTGGACCTCAGGGTCTTGTTTGTATCTCGGAAATGAAATCTGTTATTTAAAGAATCTGAACGTCAGGTTATGAAGGTCTTTTCCAGGCTTGTGCTGCGAGAAGTCTATCTTCTATGGGAGGGTGTAGGTAATCTCTTGTGGAACTATTTTTTAAATGGACGAATTTTTGGAAGAACTGAATGGCTCCCTCATTTGTGCCTAAAATGTCCATGGCTTCTTTGTCTGCTCTGGTTTCAAAACGTTGTGAAAAGATTCTATGTGCTAAGTTAGCCACAGTTTGCACTAAAAAAGACCCCGAGAGCGCGTATGCAAAATAACCGGGCCATGAAATAGGCTGACTTAAGAGTGCAATCCATGGAAGCGTCGCAAATGCAGTGAAGGCAGCTTTCATTGTGAGTAGTGTAAGAGGGTCATTGTGTAAGATATGACTGAACTCATGAGTCAATACAAAATCCATGCGGCTTTTTTCGTAAGGCGCGAGCATGAGCGATGCAATGGTTTTCATTTCATCTTTGGTCAATTTTGATTCGTCTATGAATGGGATTTCGCAATAAATAACAGGAGATTCAAGAGAAGCCGATCCTCCACGTGCGGTGAAAGGCATCGTGGTTTTATTTGTTTCAATGGATGTTTCGATTGCTAACTTGGTATGTGTGCCTAATCGAGAATTTAATCTTTCTATTGTTCCTAAGATTTTAGAAAAGCGTGATTTGAGTGATTCTTTAATCGCATTTCTTTGAGGGTTATCAGGCTGTAGTAGAATTCGTTGCTGCAGCAAAGTGTTTACGACTTGATCTATATTTTGTGCTGTGCAAATCAAAGAATGTGGTTCTTTCTCATCGGAATCATCATAAAAAGTTTCCGGACAGAGTATTTGAAAGAGCTGAGATCCTATGTGTCCAAACATGAGCGGTGTTAATGTGGCTTCCTTGGCTGCATTTTCTAAGACATCGAGCGCGTAGGCTCTGTAGTAAGTTGTAAAGCTGTCATCGCTTTGGATTTCTGTCATAAGAATGCTCACATTTAAAATGACAAAAAATCTAGTGGAATGAGTCGTTAAATGTCAACAAATTTTTAGAGCGCTTAATAGATTAGGTCTATTCGATCAAGATTCCATGTTTGATGAGCTTTGAATCTTTCCTAATAAACAATAAGTCGACTTCATTGAGTTCCCCAGTGGGAAGATAGTGGCATTCAAAGATGTCTTGCAATGAATATCCAATCTGATCCATCAATGCAATGATCTCGTGTGCAAGAGGAGCCCCTTTATTGTATTCCAATATTTTTGTTTCAACAACGATCGCTTCTGCGTGTTTTATGACTTCTTTGCCTCCCTCAATGATTAATCTTTCAGCACCTTGTACATCCATTTTAACAAAGTCGGGAAGTGCAATCTGATGTTTAGCAACTACATTAGACAGGGTGGTCATGTTTATTTTTTTTTCCGTATAATGAATGCCGCGCTCTTTAAAATATTTTGTCTGTTCTAGAAAAACACTATCGCCCGTCCCTCCGTTCGCATAAAAAGTCATTGGTTTCTCTTGATTTCCCAAAAGAACAAGAAAATGAGGGGACTCTATTTTTGCCAAAGAAGTTTGATGAATGTCATTTGCCTCGAATAGGATGAACTGTGAATCGGGAAATATTTTTTTCGTTTGTCTTGTCCAGCTTCCTTCATGAGCTCCGATATCATAAATAACGCGAGGGCAAAACCCCTTGCTTTTTAAAAATTGCAGGCGCGGCGTGTGAAGATTTCGAGTAAAAGCTTCATAAGAAAATGCACAGCAAAAGGATCCTAGAAATGCAATGATCAACAGTTTGTAAAATAAATTTTTCATGCTTCAGATCGTATCATGATCACTCTTTTCTAGACAAACACATGGTCTCATAGTGGATTGAATGATAAATTGGATATTTTGGTGCTACCCAGAAATTATTAAATATGGTTTAAACGACGATAAATGTGTTTTTCAGCTTCTGCCAGTTTTATTGCTTCCGCTGTTTTGGGATCAGCAGGCTTATTCATTTTGCGTACGTTTTGTTCTAAAAAGAATCGGAGAATTTGGCCTTTTGCTTTGATTCCATGTATTTTTTCAGTGCAACAGTTTATGGAGGGGATCAGTTGGATCACTCATAACAGAGGTGATTTAGTCTTCCTTCAGCCAATCACCGGGTATGGTTTTTTAATCATAGCTGCTGCTTTTTGGCCTTTATGGATTCCTTTGTCTATGTACTTGTTAGAAAAGGAAGAGGCGAGAAAAAAGGGAATTTTTGCGATAGGAATTTTAGGTTGCGCTGTCAGTTTTGGAGGGATCTATTATTTAGCGCAGATAGGCGCTGGAATGAACTTTAATTGCCATCACATTTCTTATGTTTTGTTTTCAGAATGCGGCAATGACCCTTTTTGGGGAGTTCCTTTAAAATTGCCAGTCTCTTTTGTATATATGATTTCCGTTGTTGCCCCGTTTTTCATCTCTAGCGTTAGAGGGATGAAGCTTTGCGGTCTTCTCGTGCTTGTTGGGTGGATCGTAGCTTGGATTGCTTACACGGAAGCTTTTGGC
>CAYVDU010000064.1:0-7418 GCA_964450765.1 uncultured bacterium
TCTTTGCAGCTTGAGGAGTTGACTGTTTCTGGGTATGAGAGAGTGATTCGCGTTACAGATCCTGCATGCGGATTGTGTGCTTTTATTTGCATTCACAGTACGGTTTTGGGGCCTGCTCTTGGGGGGATTCGTATTTTTCCTTACGCAACAGAGCAAGATGCTTTGCAAGATGGTCTTCGTCTTGCAAAGGGGATGACTTATAAATCGGCTGTTGTCGGTGTTGGTTTCGGCGGAGGGAAAAGCGTGATTATGGCAGATCCTAAAACACAAAAGACGCCGGAGCTTTTGAGGGCTTTTGGTGCTGCTGTGGAGAAGCTTGGAGGTATGTATATTTGCGCAGAAGATGTTGGATGTACGACGGCAGATGTGCTGATTGTGAGAAAAGAGACCCGTTATGTAGTGGGGCTTCCTCATGAAAAAAGTAGCGGAGATCCAGGCCCTTTTACGGCATGGGGAACATTTCGATCGATGCAGGCAACAGCTCAGAAATTGTTTGGAACCGATTCATTGGACGGAAAGAGAGTTGTAGTTCAGGGTCTTGGCAATGTAGGGCGTAATCTTGTTGATTTGCTTTTTTGGGCAGGAGCCGAGCTCATTGTATCGGATATTGATATGCAGGCGGTTGAAAGAATTGTTCGGAAATATGGAGCTCAATCAGTGAGTCCCAATGAAGCTGCTACACTGTCTTGTGATATTTTTTCTCCTTGCGCTTTGGGAGCTATCATCAATGATCAGACGATCCCTCATTTTCGGTGCAAAGCGATCGTGGGCTCTGCTAACAATCAGCTGCTTTCAGACTCTCATGCAGAAGCTCTGCGTGCTAGAGGAATTTTGTATGCTCCGGATTTTGTAGCCAATGCAGGTGGGCTTTTAAATGTATCGATGGAGCTTGAGGAAAAAGGATATGATCCTAAGTCATCGCGTCAGAAGGTTCATTGTATCTATGATACTTTGAAGGCGATTTACAATATTTCAGAGAAGAATAAGGAGTCGACTCAAAAGGCAGCAATGGCTTTGGCTGAATATCGTATAAAATATGGGATTGGTCGCAGATGGGTTTCTCCGACGTTTCATCACTCTTCCGAGTAAATCTTAGAGATTTCTCGTGAAATATTCTTCTTAAGTTAAATACAATCTATTTTGCTTTCTTGGAAGGTTGGCGCTTTGAATTCGCCTACAAGCCGAAGAAAAATGAAGAATCAGCTTTTGGGTGTACCTAAAAGCTGATTCTTGAATCATTTTCGGTATAAAACCGATTCTTGAACTGTTTTTTGGGATTACTATGAATACTCTTTTAAATTGGTTTAAAACTCAGCTCTTTATTGCCATTCGGAATGCGTTTAGTGATGTTTTAGGTGCAGATTTGCCCCAACCGGATGTAGCTCGTTGTCAGCAGGAGGAGTTTGGGCATTATCAGTGCAACAACGCTCTTCAGCTTGCGAAAATATTGAAAATGGCGCCTCGTCAGGTCGCTCAAAAATTGATCGATGCATTCCCTGAAAAGGATGTTTTTTCTAGAGCTGAAATCGCGGGACCAGGATTCATTAATTTTAGTTTTTCTAAAGAGTTTCTTTCCGAATATTTGCAAAAACAATTGAAGGATCCTTTATTAGGAGCTGCTTTTCCTGAGAAAAGGCAGAAAATCATTGTTGAATTTTCTTCTCCGAATGTCGCTAAAGAATTGCATGTGGGACATATCCGCTCTACGATCATTGGAGATTGTTTAGCTCGTCTTTTTGAATTTTTGGGACATGATGTTCTTCGGTTGAATCATATTGGAGATTGGGGAACGCAATTTGGAATGTTGATTGCATACATGAAAGAGCATGCGCCCGGGGTTTTGAAAGGGCATGAAAAAACAGATTTGCCGTCTTTAATGGGGTGGTATCGAGCCGCAAAACGTAAATTTGATGAAGATGCTGATTTTAAAAAAAGAGCTCAGTTAGAAGTTGTCCATTTGCAATCGCATGAGCCGGCTGCTTTTCATGCTTGGGAAGTGATTTGCGATGTTTCAAGAAAAGGGTATCAAGAGATCTATGATTTAATGGATGTGAAAATCCAAGAAAGGGGAGAGTCTTTTTACAATCCATATTTGAAAGATATTGTGGATGAGCTCGCACAGAAAGACTTGATCCAAATATCGGACGGCGCGAAGTGTCTTTTTTTGGAAGGGTTTAAAAATAGGGAAGGGGATCCCTTGCCGATCATGGTGCAGAAATCAGACGGAGGATACAACTATGACACGACGGATCTTGCAGCGATCCGGTATCGGATTTTTGTCGATCAGGCGGATCGTATTATTTATGTGACGGACATTGGGCAGTCTTTGCATTTTCAGATGATTTTTGCAGCGGCTCAAAAAGCTCTTTGGCTGGATCCTTCCCGAGTCCAGGTAGATCATGTAGGATTTGGTCTGGTTTTGGGGGCTGATGGGAAAAAGTTTAAAACAAGATCTGGAGATACAGAAAAACTCATCGATCTTTTGTATGAGGCTATTTCTCATGCTCGAGAGATTCTTTTAGAGCGTCTTCCTGATATGGATGCTAAAGAAAGGGATCACCTCGCTCATGTTTTAGGAATCGATGCGGTGAAGTATGCGGATCTTTCTTCAAGCCGCACAAAAGATTATACATTTAGCTATGAGCGAATGCTCCGATTTGAAGGAAATACGGCCGTCTTTCTTTTATACTCGTATGTGCGGATTCAAGGGATTTGGCGTAAAACAGGCGCAGATAGAGATCAGATCTTGAAGACTCACACCATTCAGTTAGATCATCCATCGGAGATCGCTCTAGGACTGCATTTGGCTCGTTTTGGCGAGATTTTGGAGGTGATGAGTCGAGATCTGTATCCGAATCATTTAACTGATTATTTGTATGCTTTAGCCGAGAAATTCAATCTCTTTTTCAGGGATTGTCGAGTGGAGGGAACTTCTCAAGAGGGAAGTCGTCTGATTTTATGTGAACTTGCAGCGAGAATTTTTGCTCAAGGGTTTGCTATTTTGGGATTAAAAAAAGTAGAAAGGATGTAAAAATAAGGCCGAAACTGACTAGATGAAGAGATCTTGTGCCCATGGGATGAAGGAGAAGCACAAGACCTTAAAAAATCGCTTAACCGACTTTCGTGGTGCGATTGAGATAGTTTTCTTGGTATGACTTCACGTCATCGATGTGAATTACCCAAGCAGCTCCTTTACGCAAAGCCTTCATTAACCCGATACGAGTTGCATAATAGATCTTTTGTGCAGGAACGTTTAGCATTTTTGCGACTTGATTAATGGAAAAATATCCTTTTTGAGAATCAAAGAGGAGTTCACCGTCAAATACAGATTTAGTTCTAGAATACTTATTGTTTCGATACTCTTCTAGATCGTCCAGATGGATTGTCCATCGAGTGGCATCTTTCGTTGCCTTTAATTTTTTTTGCTTAATAGCTACATAAATCGCTTGGCGAGTTACGTTATTAATGCGAGCCGCCTCAGTGATCGATACCACCTTAGGGTCGGAAGCATTGCCTTCTCTAGGCTGGAACATTTTATTGTCTTCCATGGTTTTTTTCTCCTCAATTTTCAAATAATCTTTATAAGAGACTGTTTGTGTCCCCAGTAAATATTCTGTTAGGTCTGTTTTTTTCTTGTTCTAATTTATTTACTAATCTTTAATATCGATTATTTCATTTATACAGATATAATTCAATCTTTTTGTCTGTTAATTGTGATTTTTATTGTTTTTTTATAGAAATATTAGCGTTGTTAAAAGATTGTTTAATGCGTTCGCGCCCGTTGAAAGTTCTCTGTTTGGGGGGTGTTTTCGAGGTTTTTATGGGTCTGTGATTTTAATAGACTGAACCTTAATGCTATGCAATGGATCTCTAGTGAATGCCGATTCTGAGAAATAATGTCATATTTATGAGCTTCAAAGTGTCGATTTTCGATGCTTTAACGCAGGTTAAAATTGAGAAGATTCAAGGGGATGAGTATATTAACGATTTTTAGATCTTTGTGATCTTTGTAGTTATTTGCAAACCTTTGATTTTTAGGTCAATATGTCTTTAAGAGTGGTTTTTTTCTTTGTGTTTTTTGGTCTCGTCATTTTTGGTGAGTGTAAACAGCCTGAATTAACGAGGAAAGATGTCCGGTCCAAGGTAGAGGAAATTTTAAAGGCTCACGTTTGTCATAAGTCTTTGAACCAAGAGCTGATGTCTCGTGTTTTTAGAAATTTCCTGGAAGAAATGGACCCTACAAAAACCTATTTTTTAGAAAAAGAGGTTGAAATGTGGTGGAATCCCTCCTCGGAAACTCTTCAGTCAGCACTAGATGGGTACCGGTCTGCTGACTTTTCTTTGTTTGAAAAAATGCATGAGGCTTTCTCTTGCGTCATTGAAAGAAGATCTATTTTGGAAGCCGATGTATTGAAGTTAAATTTATTAAAAGGTGTTAAAAGCGAGGAATTTAAGGACCTTTCTTGGGCGGCAAGCGAAGATGCTTTAATGGATCGTTTGCTGAGGATTCGGTCTTTGCAGATGGAGTCTTTGGTAAAACTGGATGAAGGTTCTCGGGAGAGATTTTTTCAAAGGCTAGAAAAAAGACGCTTGAATCGCGAGGCGGACTTCTTGCAAGAAAATCCTCTAGAGAAATCGAAGCTTGTGTTGTCGCATGTTCTAAAAGCGATGACTGCTTCTTTAGATGCTCATACGAATTATTTTACTCCAAGCGAGGCGAATCAGTTCATGATCCAAGTGCAGCAGCGTTTATTTGGAATTGGCGTTCAATTGAGAGATGATTTAGATGGTTTATCGATCCAGAGGATTTTGGAAAATAGTCCTGCCAGTAAAAGTAATAAGGTCAGAATTAACGATAAAATTATTGCGGTGAATGGAGAGCCGGTTGTGGGGCTTGATATTTCTGAAGCTGTAGAGTTGATTCGAGGAGAAAGAGATACTCCAGTGATTCTCACAGTCTTGCGAGAAACGGGAGAGGACGAGACAAGAAAGGTAGATAAGGTTGAAATTGAGTTGATCCGTAATGAAGTTGTTTTAGAAGAATCTCGTTTGGAGACTGTTATAGAGCCTTTTGGAGATGGGGTGATTGCTCATTTGCGATTGTTTTCCTTTTATCAAGATCCTACAAGTTCTTCCGCTCTTGATATGCGGAAATCTCTTGAGCAAATCAAAAAAGAATATGACTTGAAGGGTGTCGTTCTTGATTTGCGCAGCAATGCCGGAGGTCTTTTAACTCAGGCTGTTGGAGTCACGGGTTTGTTTATCACCAAAGGAATTGTTGTTTCTATTCAGGATCATACAGGAAAGATTCAGCACTTGAGGGAAGTGGAGGGGCATCTCACGTGGGATGGTCCGGTTGTTGTTTTAGTGAATCGCGCAAGCGCCTCTGCCGCAGAGATCGTAGCGCAAACCTTGCAAGATTATGGAAGGGCCATCGTAGTGGGTGATGATCATAGTTATGGAAAGGGATCTTTTCAGACATTTACTTTAGATCCGATGAATCAAGAAAAGGTGAATCCTCAAGGGGAGTATAAGGTCACAAGAGGAAGATATTACACGGTGTCCGGGAAAAGTCCTCAGCTGGAAGGAGTGCAGTCCGATATTGTGGTTCCAGGGATGCTGTCGCAGTTAGATATTGGCGAGAAGTATGCGAAATTTCCTTTGGAAAATGATCGTATTGAAGAGCATTTTGAGGACGATCTTTCTGATATTTCTCCTTTCTATCGTCTACAGCTTGGGCCGATGTATCGATATAATTTGCAAAAAAAAATGGATGTATATCAGGCCTATTTAGAGACTTTAAAATCCAATTCATCAAAGCGAATTTTGTCGAATAAAAGCTATCAAAGTTTTTTAACGGAAATGGAGAAGAAAAACTTTGATTCCGACTCTGTTGCTTTATTTGGTCAAAATGATTTTCAATTGGCCGAAGCAATGAACGTAATGAAGGATCTTATATTCCTTTGGCAATCTAAGAGACAATAGGGCAAAATAATCCCCAAAATTTCACCGGAATCAAGTTTATGGCTGTTCGCGTTCGTATTGCTCCATCTCCGACAGGAGATCCTCACGTAGGGACTGCATATATTGGTCTTTTTAACATGATTTTTGCTCGCCATTTTGGGGGAAAATTCATTGTGCGTATTGAAGATACAGATCAAAAGCGGAGCCGGCCTGAATATGAAAAAAATATTTTCGAAGCACTCCGTTGGTGCAATATTTCTTGGGATGAGGGCCCTGATGTAGGAGGTCCCTATGGACCTTATCGTCAATCTGAGCGGACGGAAATTTATCGAGAGTATGTATATAAGCTCATTGAAACAGGCCATGCTTATAAATGCTTTGCAACAGCCGAAGAGCTTGCTGAAATGCGGGAGGTTGCCTTTAAGCAAGGAAAGAGGGTTGGATATGATCGTAGATACCGTAATTTAAGTCCTTCTGAAATTCAAGAGAGGGAAGCGGCAGGCCAGCCTTTTGTCGTTCGGTTGAAAGTGCCTCTCACGGGAGAGTGTGTTTTTGAGGATGCCATTAAAGGCCGCATTACAGCTCCTTGGGCGGATATTGATGATCAGGTTCTTTTGAAATCGGATGGATTTCCTACCTATCATTTGGCTGTTGTTGTGGATGATTTTCTAATGAAGATCACTCATGTCATTCGCGGCGATGAATGGGTGAGTTCGACTCCAAAGCACATTTATCTTTATGAGGCTTTTGGTTGGAAACCGCCGATTTTTATGCACATGCCTCTTCTTTTGGGGAAAGACGGAAAAAAATTATCGAAAAGGAAAAATCCTACATCCATTTTTTATTTTAGAGACAGCGGTTACTTGCCAGAAGCCCTTGCTAATTTTTTGACGCTGATGGGATATAGTATGCCGGGTGATCAGGAGTTTTATGCGTTAGATGAAATTATCAAAAGTTTTGATCCAAAAAGAATTGGGATTTCCGGCGCTTTTTTCGATATTCAAAAACTCAATTGGCTCAATCAGAAAAAGATCATCGAGACAATTCCGGAGAATCGTTTGTGGGATCGCTTACAGGGATGGGCTTTTCATGAAGAGTTTATGAGAAAGCTTATGCCTTTGATTCATACTCGCATCAAGACATTTGGCGATTTTCTGCAACTATGCGATTTTTTCTTTATCAATGATTTAGGGTTGACGATAGAAAAAATTTGTCCAAAGAACACATCTCCTGAGTTGGTGAGTTTTCTTCTTCAGTCTATGATTTGGGCGCTTGATGAACTCGAAGATTGGAGCGGAGGTGCTTTAGAAAAAGCGGCGCATCAGGTCTCAGAAGTATTTGATGTGAATTATAAAAAAGTGATCATGCAGATTTTGTTCCCCGTAATTATGGGAAAAAACCAAGGGCCTCCTCTTTTTGATTCGGTGACTCTTTTAGGGAAAGATCGGGTGCGT
>CAYVDU010000065.1:0-7357 GCA_964450765.1 uncultured bacterium
AACCTGAGTTTTGGATTTATCTCCTTGTAAATGAAAACCTTTTCGCGAAATCTTTCATCTTTTCTTCTCGGAAATAGCGCCTTTGGCTATTTCCTTCGAAGAAAAAATGAAAATTTCATCGAAAATCTTTCTCATTTCCATAGGAGAATAAACCCAAAACTCAGGTTGTTACGCAGCTCTTGAGAAATGTAATCAGACATTGGAGATTCAAGAGTGGGTAGAGTTTTTTAGTTCTGTAATTTTAGAGGCGCATCAAGAATCGATGCAGCTTCTTTCTAGACATTAAGGAAAAAGAGAGTTACGATACGAGTTCTTATGGGAAAAAAACTTGTCGCTTTAACAGGAGATCGCCCTACAGGAAAGCTCCACTTGGGTCATTATGTTGGGTCGCTCGCTTCTCGTGTTCGAATCCAAGATGAACATCGCCAATTTGTCATGATTGCAGATGCACAGGCCTTAACGGATTATGCTCATGAGCCTGAGAGAGTCAGAGAGAATATTCTGCAAGTTGCTTTGGATTATTTGGCGGTTGGGATTGATCCTAAGAAAACAACGATCTTTATTCAGTCAATGATTCCGGCTCTCTCTGAAATTACCATGTATTTTTTAAATCTTGTGACTTGGAATCGATTAAAGCACAACCCAACGGTAAAGGCAGAAATTCAGCAGAAGGGATACGGCGAAGAAGTCCCAGCCGGTTTCATGATTTATCCTGTCTCTCAGGCTGCCGATATTACTGCGTTTAAGGCGGATTTGGTGCCGGTTGGCGAGGATCAGATTCCGATGCTTGAGCAGACGGTGGAACTGGTGCGTAAATTCAACCGGATGTATCGGACAGATGTTTTTGTAGAGCCTAAAGTGATTTTGTCTAAAGTGGGCCGCTTGCCGGGTACGGATGGGAAAGAGAAGATGGGCAAAAGTTTGGGCAATGCCATCTTTTTAGCGGATTCTTCGGATGAAATTGCGAAGAAAGTGAAGGGAATGTACACAGATCCGAATCATTTACGCGTCGAAGATCCGGGAAAAGTCGAAGGAAATCCGGTGTTTACGTATTTGGATGCATTTGCAACGGACTTTACGAAGGTGGAAGAGTTGAAGGCACACTATAGTCGAGGTGGTCTTGGTGATTCTGTTGTTAAAAAATATCTTTTAGAAGTGTTGATAGCGTTTTTAGATCCGATTCGTAAAAGACGTGAAGAGCTTGCTAAAGATCCCGGATATGTAATGGATCTTTTGCGTCATGGAACGAATGTCGCCAATGAGGTTGCGTCCCAAACTTTAAAAGAAGCTCGTCAGGCTATGGGTATTCTTTATTTTTAATCTTTTTTTGAATTGCAAATACTTTTTGAAACCAATAAGAAGCGTATAATTTTTCTAATTGCCAGGATTTATTTCTGAATTCTTCTTTTTTTTTCTGGAGAAATTCTTTTGTGATTTCTTCCCAGTGATGGATGATGACGATAGGTAAATTCTCGTAGAGTAGATTCAAAGAGGAGCTTAGGACAATGGGATAAGATCCCATGAGAAGAGCTTCCCATGTGCGGTGGCAGTCGAGCCCATTTCCTGGAGGACTTATCGTAAATACGGAGCGAGATAAATCTTCAAGATAGGATTGAAAAGGTTTTACGGGTTCGATGGCGGCAAAATCAAGCGTTTGGCAATAGGCAAGGCAAGGCTCTCTTTCATAGCGGTTATTGTCTACTTGGAAATTGACATAGAGTAAAATGTCTCTTTGATCGCTGCCTAGAGGGGGGGCTTGAGAGACCATGGGATGAAAGATGGAAATTCGTCCACAGGGCCATACTTGGTTTGCAAGGCCTATGGGAATAGCAATGAGTCTTTCTGATGGTGCGCGATCGATGTTTTGGACAAACCATGCAGCGAGCTTTTTGGATTCGAGTAAAGAGGAAAATCTCCCCGGTTGAGGATTGTCTGTACCAGATTCGCAGTTGGGGGTGATTAAAATAAAGCGGCTCTGAATGCAGGGAAGGTAGCTTTCTTGAAAAGTGGGTAGTAAATCATATTCGACAAAGATCGTGTCTGCTTCTTGAATAAGAGCGGGGTCGAATATTTCTTCTGTAGATAATCTCCAGTCTGTAAAAAAGCGCCATGTGTCTCCAGAAAGATAAGGGTAACTAGAGGCCCTTTCATAACTAAAAAGAGAAGTGATACCAACTCCGAGAAATAACATCATATTTAAGCGCGCCAAAACGTTAAAAATCGATGATCGTAAATGGTGTTGTATTTCTTTAATACTATGCCATTTATGATTGGCGATTTGTTGACAGTTTTCGCGCAGCTTAAATATGATGTTATTTCTCGGAATTGGTATGAGTAAAAGAAGATAGAGAATCATTGGAATATTTTGGAAATCAATGTGGGATTCTTTCTTAAGTTTTCTTGAATTGTGAATACTTTTTGATACCAATAAGGTGCGTAGAGCTTATCGAAATTCCATGATTTTTGTTGAAATTCTTTTTGTTTTTCTTTGAGAAATTCTTCAGTGATTTCTTCCCAATTGGAAACGATGACAATCGGTAGATTTTCATAGAGGGGATTTAAAGAGGAGCTTAAAACAATGGGATAGCATCCCATGAGAAGAGCTTCCCATGTGCGATGGCAATCTTGCCCATTTCCGGGAGGGCTTACGACAAAAACACATTGAGATAGATCTTGTAAGTATTCAGCAAAGGAACCAGGTTCTTTAAAGGTAGTAAAAGGTTGTTTTTTGAAATAGTTAAAACAAGGCTCTCTTATGGATCGATTAGTGTGAATGGAAAAATTGACATAGACAAAGAGGTTTCTTTTTTCATCTTCTGGAGGAGGTTGATTGTGAACAAAAGGGTCTAAAATGGAAATTTGTCCATGAGGCCACACTTGATTTGCAAGGCCGATGGGGATGGGAATGACTCTCTCTGTGGGAGATCGATCAATATTTTGGACAAACCATGCTGCTAATTTTTTGGAATTGAGGAAAGATGCAAATTGTCCGGGTTGCGGATTATCGGTGCCTGATTCACAGTTAGGTGTGATTAAGATAAATCGGTGTCTGATTTTAGGTAGGTATTTACGGCCAAATTTTTTGAGTAGGTCATATTCGACAAAGATCGTATCTCCTTCTTGTACTTTTTTAGGATCAAAAGAGTCTTGTCTGGACAATCTCCAATCTGTAAAGAAGCGCCATGTATCTCCAGAGAGATAAGGGTAACTGGAGGCTCTCTCATAAGCTAAAAGGGGATTGCAAAGAAAGAGCCAAAGAAAAAAGGTTAATAATTTATTTTTGTTCATCATCATTTTCAGGAGCGATGAATTCTCTAATCAGAATATAGAGGGCCCCAAGGCAGAAGAGAATTGGCAAGAAAATGCGCCAACTCAAATCGTATTCGACAGTAATAAAAGTTCCTATAAAAACAAGAAGGGTAATGCACATGTCGTAGGGTCTTTGAAGAAGATATTGTCTGATGGCAAGGGGAATTCCAATCACGAGCATGATCCCCGGCCACCAAACTTCTGTGATGGCCAAAATGGCAAAACCAACAAGAATTAAAGCAGTAAAAATAGCTTGGGCTTTTTTGGGAGAGACAATCGGGATCGGCATATTTACTCCTTGCATGCTGAGATTTGAGAATGGATCTTTTCGATTTCTTTTTCTAGGTTTTTTAACTTCTCAGCATAGGATTCTAATTTTCGAATGTAGACTTCTTGGCGGCTGTATTTTTCGATGGGAACGGCTGGACTTCCGCGATATTTGCCCGATTTTAAATTTTTGGAGACGCCGCTTCTGGAGGCGACCATGACCTGGCTGTCAATTTCGATGTGGCCTACAACACCTACCTGACCTCCCATAATGACATGCTTTCCTGTTTTTGCCGATCCTGCGATTCCTGTTTGGGCGGCAATGATATTGTCTTCGCCGATTTCAACGTTATGTGCAATTTGACAGAGGTTATCAATTTTGCTTCCTTTCCGAATAATGGTTGCTTTGAAGCGAGAGCGATCAATTGTTGTATTGGCGCCGATTTCTACATCATCTTCCACAATGACAATCCCTAGTTGTTGTAGCTTATTGTGTTTTCCAATCGCATCTGTAGTGTAGCCAAATCCGCAAGAGCCAATGACAGCCCCTGGTTGTATGATGACGCGATGGCCAATGATGCATTTTTCTCGAACAACAACATTGGCATGGATGATCGAGTCGGATCCAATTTTGACATGATGAGAAATAGTTACGTGAGAGGCAATCGATGCGCCATCTTGAATTTCTACATGGGCGTCGATGACTGCGTAAGGTCCTATGGAAACATGATTTCCAATTTTAGCAGAAGGGTGAATGACGGCCGTTGGATGGATCGCAGAAAAGCCGGAGGTTGAGGTGGGGAAAAATAGTTCAACAATGATTTGAAATAGACGGGAAGGGTCATTCGAAATGAGGTAATTTTTTCCCTCTGTTTTTGGAGTGTCTGGATGGATACAAATGACTCCCGCAGAAGATTGTTGCATGGTTTGCAAATATTTCGGATTGGCAAGGAAAGACACGTCTTGCTCTTTGGCTTCGTCAAGAGTATTGACTCCGCTGACAATGAATTGAGGATTGCCAACCAGAGTTGCGGCAGTTTTTGCCGCAAGTTCTGATAGAGTAAATTGAAGAGGCATTTACCCGGCTCGTTCGATGGTTGCTTCGTCAACAGCATGAATGTCGAGATCTTGCTCAGAGAGATTTTTGGACTTGTCGAGATCATAGCTCTTGTCCATTTCTGAGATGACCGATGTTGTCACATCGAGATCCGGTTTGATATAAAGGCAGGCTTCTTTATGAAGTACGTATTTTAGGTTGCTCTTGTTGGCTATTTTTTCAGACGCTGCAGCTACAACACCGCTAATTTTCTGAACCATTTGATAGTTTGCGTGATTCAAAACTTGATGGAATTGATTTTGGTAGCGGCCTAAATCTTCTTGAAGCGCTTGGAACTTTGCTTTGAGTTCTTCTTCTGCTTTAGGCGATAGACTGTCTAGGTATTCAGTATCTTCAAATTTAGCAGAGATGTCTCTGAGTTCTTTCTCAGTATTTTCCATAAGCGAAGCCATTTGCTTACGGAGGCTTTCTAGATTTTCTTGCTCTTTTTTACCTACTTTAGAGTCGGTAATGCAACTTGAAAAGTTGACGACGCCAATGCTTTCGTTTTCTGTCGCAACAGCAGATCCTGCGCAGATCAGAAAAAGAGATACTGCTGACAAGAATTTTTTGTACATAGATTCTCCTGAATTAATTTTAAAATTGTCCACCCATTGAGAAGAAGACTTTCTGCCATTTTCCATCATGACGATCTTTTTTGACTAGAGGGATGCCGTATCCAATGATGATTGGGGTTCTATTCCCGATATCAATACGTACGCCGGCACCGGCTGAAGGTCGCACTTTACTAATGCTAAAAGTCTCAAATTCAACACTTCCCACATCGACGAAGGCAAAGATATCCAGCATGCGAAAAATTTCTTGATTGCATTCAAGCGACATAAGGGACGAGGAAAGTCCTCCATAAGGAGTGTCGGTCATTTCTGATTGGCCTTGGGAGTTTAATAGCTCTACAACAGGACCTAGCAAGAAGGGTTTATAGCCGCGAACTGTGGTTTCACCACCGAGAAATAGTCTTTCGCTATAGGGAATGTGGAAGCGATCTGTCTTCCCAAAAGGTACGATGTATTTAAAGTCTCCGCGCAGCTTCAGCGTTGCTTTTTTCCATAGAGGAAAGTAAATGGAATTTGTATACGAAAATTTTAGAAAATCATAACTTCCGCCAACACCGGCAACTTCTGCTTCTAGATACGATCTCCATCCTCGGTGAGGACGGATTGCGCTGTCGGTAGAGTCGTAGTTGATATTTCCGCTGAAAGCAGAGATGAGGCCCTTTTGGTCGAGCTGTTCTTTGGCGTCTGTAACCGATTGTTTTGCAATAGGAGAGTCATCGACAGGACTTAAAGATAGATTGTCTTTAGCATGGCGAAGTCTTTGGCGCATTCCTGCCGTCCAGTAGGTGGAAAGAGGATAGTTCGTGTAGACGGAACCGCCGTAAGTGATGACATTGACGTCGTCTTGTAATTTGCTCCATGTTGTAGAGAGCTCGACTCCAAAGCGCCATAAAGAATCATTGACATAGGGGTTCATCCAGGATACGAGGATATTTTTTTGATTTTCGCCAACGGTTGCTCGTACGTGGAAAAACTCCCCGCCACCTCGGAGTTCTGAAATACGTCCGCATAATGCCTTACCAAGCCCCGAGATTTTGAAATTACGCTCTGTGAGATCGAGACCTCCGAACACGCTGTCGGTAGAGCTAAATCCCATAAAGAGACTGACGTTTCCTGTGGATTGCTCTTCGAGTTCGATGTAAACGTCGCGGTAGTTTTCTCCTAGGCCGATATCATCTGTTGTGCGTACTGCGTAGACATTGACGCTTTTAAAGTAGCCGATGGCTTCCAGTCTTTGCTGGGTGGCTTTTAATTTTCTAGAGTCAAATGTCTCACCGGGAACTAAAAGAGACTCTCTTAAGATCACATTCTTATTGGTGGAAGTGTTTCCAAAAATATGAACAAGGCCGACTCGGTATTGTTGTCCTTCATCGATGAGAAATTCGATGTCGAAAATAGGCTCATCTTCTTTTAGCATTGTCTCGTATTGAACACTGGCGTCGATATACCCTTTTTGACCGTAGAAATCTTTGATGGCTTGTGCAGTCTCTCTGACTTTTTCCGGAGAGAAGGTGCCTCCTTCTGTAACGAGGGATCGTTTTTTGATTTCATCTAAAGAGATCAGTTGATTTCCTGCGTATTGAACGGAACCGAAATGAAAGAGTTGTCCTCGGTGGGCAGTGAGCTCTACAATGAGTTTGCCGGTTTGTGGATCATCTTCAAGACGGATATCGATTTTTGCATCGGCGTAACCTTTGTTGTGCAAAAAATTGAGAATCGTCATTCGATCTTGTTCTAATAATTCATCTCGATAGATGCCCGTTCCTGTGATCCAACTGGTGAGAAAGTTGTACTTCTTTAAGTACATCTGTTCTAGCAATTCTTCTTTTTCGGGTTTGGTAAAGCCGTGAAGAACTATTTTTTGGATATGGCCAGGACGGCCTTCTTGGACTTCAATGAGAACATCGATTTGATTGGTGCCGGGAATCGGTCGAGTTGTATAGGAAAGCTGAGATTCAAAATATCCCTTTTTAAAATAGAATTCTTTGACTTTGTTGAACGCCTTGTTGAACTCTTGGCGGTTGAAAATAGCATTGGGTTGGATGTCGAGTTCTTTTTGCAGAGAAGAAGATTTGAATTGTTCGTTGCCGGACCATTCAATTTGATGAAT
>CAYVDU010000066.1:0-7299 GCA_964450765.1 uncultured bacterium
TTCCCGCAAGAATAAAGATGCAGACGGCATAGAGTATGTAATTGCAGAGTTCTGAAAGAAATAATTCGGGGTGCATAAATACTGTAAATCTTTGAATTTTGGGAGGTATTTTTGCATATTTTAGGATTTTTTGGAATAGATAGAAATTGGGAAGGAAGATGGGTTGTTTGTGTTCTTTCTTATCATTGAATCCATTATATACCCGTTCCAGCTGAAAGTTCTCTATTTCGATCAGGTTCTGGTAAATAAAAACTTAAAGATCAGCGCAGAAGAAAAGAGAAAGCGCAGAAGCGCAGAAAAAATGAAAAGATAGAGGACTTTGAAGAGGAACCACTATATATAGAAAAAAAAGAGGGAGTCTTTAAGAGACTCCCTCTTTCATGTCTTCGATAAGAACTAAATATTTTAGATTATTTATTCTCGTCGATGATTTCTGCTTCCGCTTCTTCAATATCTGGCTTTTGAGACTGAGATGAGCTTCCTTGCGGACCTCCGGCTTGGTTCCCTGCTTGAGGACCGCCTTGAGCACTTAGGTTCTCTCCAATTTTTTGCATATGCTTTTGGAGATTCTCTGTCTTTGCTTTGATTTGAGCAGTGTCTTGGCCTTCTAACGCTTTTTTGAGGGCGTCGATATGGCTTTGAATATCGCTCACAATGTTGGCAGGAAGCTTGTCTTTGTACTCATCTAAAGACTTTTGAGCGCGGAAAGAAAGCGCGTCTGCTTCATTGCGTACTTCGATCTCTTCTTTGCGTAGCTTGTCTTCAGCTGCATGAAGTTCCGCTTCTTTGACTTTGCGTTGAATCTCTTCATCGGTCAACCCAGATTTTGCCTCGATACGGATCTTTTGTTCTTTTCCGGTTTGCTTATCTTTTGCTGTGACTTGCAAGATACCGTCAGCATCAATATTAAAGCACACTTCGATTTGAGGCGTTCCTCGAGGAGCTGGAGGAATGTCTGTCAAATCAAATCGGCCGATTTCTTTGTTGTCTTTTGCCATCGGTCTTTCTCCTTGGAGGACTACGATGGTGACGGCAGGCTGACTATCAGACGCTGTTGAAAAGACTTGCTTTTTCTGGCTTGGGATTGTGGTGTTGCGCTCAATGAGAGGTGTTAGTACTCCTCCTAATGTTTCAATCCCTAAGGTGAGAGGAACTACATCCAGAAGAAGAACGTCTTTTACGTCTCCTGCAATGATACCCCCTTGGATTGCAGCACCGATGGCAACCGCCTCATCCGGATTGACGCCTTTATGAGGCTCTCTTTGGAAGAGATCTTTCACTCTTTGTTGTACGGCAGGCATTCTTGTCATACCGCCAACGAGGATTACTTCACCAATATCACTGGCAGAGACGCCGGCGTCTTTCATTGCCTTGAGACATGGTTCTGTGGTTCGTTCAATGAGATCATGGCACAAGCTTTCGAGTTTCGCTCGAGACAGCGTGAGAGATAAGTGTCTAGGTCCGCTTGCATCCATAGTGATGAAGGGTTGGTTGATCTCTGTTGTCAATGTGCCGGAGAGCTCAATTTTCGCTTTTTCCGCTGCATCTCGAAGGCGCTGCAAAGCCATTTTATCTTTGGAGAGATCAATGCCGGATTCTTTTTTAAATTCATCGAGCATCCAATGGATGATTTTATTATCAAAATCATCTCCGCCGAGGTGAGTGTCTCCATTGGTTGCAAGAACTTCGAAAACACCATCGCCGATTTCTAGGATTGATACGTCAAATGTACCTCCTCCTAAGTCGTAAACAGCAATTTTTTTGTCTGTGTGGAGTTTGTCAAGTCCGTAGGCAAGGGCAGCTGCTGTTGGCTCTGGAATGATTCTTTTTACATCGAGTCCTGCAATTTTTCCTGCGTCTTTAGTCGATTGTCTTTGAGAGTCGTTAAAATAAGCAGGAACTGTAATAACGGCTTCTGTTACTTTTTCCCCGAGATAGTTTTCTGCGGTTTCTTTCATCTTGATGAGAATGTGCGCTGCAGCTTCTTCCGGAGAGACGATTTTCCCGTCGATTTCAAAAACGGCATCGCCGTTCGCGTTTTTTGTGACTTTGTATGGAACCGTTGCAATTTCTGATTGTACTTCATTGAGTTTGCGTCCGATAAAACGTTTTGAGGAGTAGAGAGTTTTATCTGGATTGGTTACAGCTTGGCGTTTTGCCGGAATTCCAACGAGTCTTTCATTCCCTTTATAGGCGATGACAGAGGGGGTTGTTCTAGATCCTTCCGCATTCGCAATAACGATGGTGGATCCTCCTTCCATGACGGAAACGCAAGAGTTGGTGGTACCAAGGTCGATACCGATAATTTTTTTCTTTTTTGATGTCATAGTTTTTCTCTTTTTTAAAATTTATTCTGTTGGGTTCATTGGTGATGAAGACGCTTGGTCCGGCCTCTTTGCCACTTTGACGCGCGCCGGACGAATGGTCCTGTTCATACTTTTGTAGCCCTTTGCAAATTCTTGAATGATCACTCCGTCGGGAGTGTCGAATGTTTCAACGATTTCTACTGCTTCATGCTGCTCGGGATCAAAAAGGTTTCCTTCGGAATGAAATGCAGTGATTCCGTTATTGTGAAGAACTTCTTTAAATTGAGAGAGGATCATTTCAAATCCAATGGCCCAATTTTTGACTTCCGGAGCTGCTCCTTCAGCAAAGCGAAGGGCATTTTCGAAATTGTCCATAGCAGGAATGAATTGAGCGACAGAGCTCTCTAAGCTGAACCGAGTCATTTCCTGTTTTTCTTTTTGCATGCGCTTACGCATGTTTTCCATTTCAGCCAGTGTATGGAGATATTTGTCTTTCCAATCTTCCTTAGGTTCAGGATTTAATTGGGTGATCGGTTCTTCTTTTGTTTCTAACGTTTCTTCATTCATATTTTTTTTCATTTGTTTTCAATTAATTTTTCAGCATTTGATGGTTTGCGGAACGTGATTTTGTATTTGTATAGGGCGTCGGTGAGCGATTTGCTGATCTTTTCGCTAAACATTTGGATGAGGCCAAATAGATTGCGATAAGGGATTCTCATAGGACCTAAAAGGGCTATGCTTCCTGCAATGGATTGGTTAATTCGGTAAGGGATCGCGATGACTGTACAGTCTGATGAAGGAGGAACATGAGGGCATAATTCATCACCGATCCAGATTGAAAGAGTATTTTCTTGAGCTGTTTTTTCTAAAACAAAACGCATTTGGGTGTCGTCTTCTAAAAGAGAAAGGCTATTTGCTAGTGCTGTTGCATCGTTGAATTCGGGATAGGAAAGAAGTTTTGAAAGACCGGTGCGGAAAATTTCTACGTTTGGAAAATTGGCATATCCCACAACATGGCGCACCATGATTTCGTTGTAAATTTTTTGAGCAATTTTTGTTTCTGAATCGGATTGAAAAAGGGGTTTTTCTCCTTTTGTCATTCTCCAAAGGAAATATTCTTCACAGGTACGTAAAAATAAAGGAGTGGCCGGTTTTTCTAGATAGATAGTTTCAGTACGGATCAACCCAAAATCTGTGATGATCACGGATAGGATTTTTAGAGGGTCTATTTGCAGCAGCTTTACATCTTGGATAAAGTCTTGATCGAAACGAGGTGCTGATAAAAAGACGGCGCATTGGGTGATTTCACTGAGAGCTTCTGCGGCTTGGTTCAATAAGGTGGCAATTGCTTTTGTTTCTTTGCTGAGAGCCTTTTGAAGCATCTCTTCTTGTTCTTTGTCGATAACCCCTTGAAATTTATACTTTTCTGCGTAGATACGAAGGGCTTTTTCTGTAGGGATCCTTCCTCCGGATGTGTGCTGTTGATGTAAGTATCCTAGGTCTTCTAGCTTGCTGAAGTAGTTGCGGATTGTAGCAGAGCTTAAGCTTTCAAACCCATGTTCTTGAATGGTATGAGATCCGATGGGCTTGCCTGTTTTTAGGTAAAGCTCAATAAGCCCAAGCAAGACAGCTTGTTCTCTGTCAGCCTTGGGGAGTTTCTTTGTTGGAAGGTATTTATAGCACGTATTTTTCATGGTCTTTAAGACCGATTATAACGAAAGAAGGGTCTGGATGCAACTATTTTTTAGCAATCTCTTTGTTTGATTGCTGGATTCTGTTCTTAAGTGACTGGTTTTGAGTTTGATAGTAGAATGTTTTTTTGCCGGGATTTGTACAGCTGAAGGGCGTCAATGCCGCCGCGGATGAGGGGGAGTGTTTCGATTTCTGAGAGCGGGGTCCACAGAGCTTCGGAATGTTCTATAAGGTTGAGATGGACGAGGGGTTTGGATGAGAATTCTTGATGAAACATGTGGAAGGTATAGTCTAGTCCAGAGGGAAGTCTCATGTAAAGAACTCCCAAAAAGAAGAGAGTTCGCTCGTCAAGTTCAATGCCGACTTCTTCAAATATTTCGCGAATAGCTGCGTTTTTAGGGCTTTCATCGACCTCTATTTTACCCCCTGGAATGCACCACGTTTCACCTTCTTCTCGATCTTTGGATCTTTTGAGGTAAAGGATTTCGTGATTACATTCTAAGAAACAACCTGCGGCATGCATCTTTGGGTGAAAATCTGCCGGAGGTTGTAAGAAGGAGGTCGCACCGGTTTTCATTTGCGAGAGAAAATTTCATTGTGTTGAAAGAAGAATGAAATCTCTTGCTTTGCTGTTTTCGGGCTGTCTGAGCCATGGATCGCATTGCGGTCGATGCTGGTTGCGAAATCCCCGCGAATGGTTCCTGATGGAGCTTTTGAAGGATCTGTCGGCCCCATAATTTGTCGGTTTCTGGCGATTGCATCCTCTCCTTCAAGAACCATAATAAGTACAGGCCCTGAGGTCATAAACTCAACGAGTTCGCCATAGAAAGGACGATCCTTGTGAACAACATAAAATTCTTTTGCTTGAGCTTCTGTGAGATGAAGCATTTTGGCTGCAACAATACACAGGCCTTCTCTTTCAAAATATTCAATGATATTTCCAATTTGATTTTGACCGACGGCATCCGGCTTAATGATGGATAGAGTTTGTTCAACGGTTTGAGCAGCTGTGTTTGCCATGAAAAATAATCTCCTAAATAAAAGTGCTCCTGACATTTTAGGACACATCGCAATTAAATCTCACGAAATTCTTTGAGAAATGGTATCGTCTTTTTTATGTCATACGGGAACTATCCAGATTTATCGACGGTAAAGAGGGTTTTGGTTGTTAAGTTGCGTCATTTAGGGGATGTTTTGCTGACGACCCCGGTATTTTCCGCATTAAAGCTTGCGATGCCGGTATCCAAAATCGATGCCTATATTTATGAAGAGGCTAAGCCCATATTAGAGGGGCATCCAGCCCTTTCTTGTTTAATAGGCTATGATCGAAAGGTTAAAAAATTTTCTTTATGGAAGCGGATTTTTTATGAAATTTCTCTTTTGCGCAGGCTTCGAAGAGAAAAGTACGATCTAGTGATCAACTTGACTGAAGGGGATCGAGGTGTTTTGGTGGCTTTGTTGTCCGGGGCGAAAATCAAGGTGGGATTTGATCCTAAAGGTTTTTGGCAAAAAAAAGTGTTTACTCATCTTGTGAAACACTGTCCTGGACTTCGTCATACGGTGGAAAGAAATTTGGATGCGATTCGTAGGATTGGGATCTTTCCTTCCATTGAAGATCGGGAGCTGTTTTTTCATATTGATGAAAAGATCAAAGAAAAGATGCAGTCCTCTTATCAAGGTCCTTTTATTTTAATTCATCCGACATCCCGTTGGAAATTCAAGTGTCTACCTATAGCAAAGATGAGGCAACTGGTTGCATCTTTGATCCAAGATGGGAAAAAGGTTGTCTTAGTATCGGGTCCTGGATCTGATGAAAAAGAAATGGTGATGAAGATTGCTGAAGGGTTTGATGCGGCAACGATTCTAGGAGAGATTTCTTTAAAAGAGTTAGGGGCTTTGATTGCGATCTCGGAGATGTTGATTTGCGTTGATTCTATGGCGTTTCATGTGGCCAATGCCTTAAAAAAGCCCGTTGTTGCATTTTTTGGTCCCACTTCTGAGGTTACGTGGGGGGCTTGGCGCAATCCATATGCGCGTGTGATGACAAAACAGATGTCTTGCAGACCTTGCTACCAAGACGGATGTGGAGGCAGTAAATACAGTGATTGTCTTGCGACGTTGGATATTTCTTCTGTCGTACCAACCGCAATAAATAATTCCTATTTATACCGAAGATAATTTAAATGACTATACCGAAAAAGATTCAAGAATCGGTTTTTAGGCGAGTTCAAAGCGCCAAATTTCCAAGAACGCAAAGCAGATTGTATTGCATGAATACTACCTGCTTTGCGTTCTTGAAAATTTGGCAGCTTTCAATCTCGTCTAAAAACCGATTCTTGAACCTTTTTCGGTATACATATCAATCGTACTGTATCGCTACATGATGCCGGCAGAGAATAAAATCTCTTTCCAAAGCTTTTTGATTTTGGTTAGAGACAAACAAAACAGCTCCAAAATCGGCATTGGATTGGGTGGCGGCGGTTTTTTGTCCTCTTTCAACAAGCCAAGTCATTGTGTATTGACTTTCTAGAGCTGGCTCTACTAATTTTGTGACAATACCGTCCATTAGTGGAAATTTGATAAAAAAACAGGGGCAGGGAGATTCTTTTTTTGGAATCCATTGAATTCCTGATTGCATCTGAAGATCAAGATCCAAAATGTTTTTTCCCATGGCTATGTGGTACGTTTTCGGAATAAAACCTCCGGGAGCGCGCGCTGCAACTTCAAGAAAAATGATCTCATTGTTGGCATTGATAAAAAGTTCCATGTGAGAGCACCCATCGGGCATTCCTAATGCGAGCAAACTCTTTGTAGTAAAAGCTGTGATAGGATGGAAGAGAGGATGATTGTGAGGAAGAGGGATCGATCCTAAAGCTTTTCCATGTTGAAAATCAAGATTTGGACAGGTGTATACAGAGCATTCTTGGAAGAGAATTTCTTTATTCTTTGTGTATGTGTCGCAATGATAGAGGGTGCCATTAATAAATTCTTCGGCTTCATAGTTATTGAGTGTTGATTTTTGTTCTTGCAAAAACTCTGCGTATTGAGCGGCGGAAGAGATTTTATAAGTGCCTATACTTCCTGCTGAATCAATTGGTTTTAAAATAAAGGGGACCCCTAGAAACTGAGAGAGTTCAACATAAGAGTAAGAAGCGTTATATTGCATGTAGCGGGGGACTCGAATGTTGTTTTTTTCCATACATTGTTTCATGAGAAGTTTATCTCTAAATACTTGAAGTTCGGATGATTGATTGCCTGTGGGAAAATGAAAATGAGTTCGAACGGCTGCAGCTACAAGAAC